>CAZLRL010000024.1:0-13749 GCA_964561645.1 uncultured Desulfobacterales bacterium | reverse complement strand
TTCAAGGCCCGAATGGCGGGAGTGGAAAAAAACCAATCCCCCAGCGCGGTGGCGTTGAGGAGCAGCACCCGGCGCACCGCGGCCACATCCAACTCCGCCAGCGGGCGGGGGGGCCGCCGCCGGGTCTTAACCCCAAGATAGTGCTTGCTGGCCCGCAATAAGAACCTGTGCCACATTTATCCGACCGGTTTTACAGAAATGTAGGGTGCGCTCTGTGCACCATGAATTGCTTGAAGTTTTGGCCAAGCAGGAGCTTGGCGTACAAGGGGTTCCCAAGCAGGAGCTTGGGAACCAGATTTGAGGCTTAAAGGCCTGGGATAGGGCGGGGGTGCTCCGATTCCCGGGCTCTTTGTTCAAATCCTTTGCGCCAACACCTCATCATACACCGCTTCCTGCTGTTGAGCGATGTGGGGCCAGGAAAAGTGCTCCACGGCCCGCTCCCGGGCCTGGTGCCCCAAACGTCGAGCCAATTCCTGGTCTTCTATCAGGCTGATGATTTTTGCTGCCAGTTCCTCAGAGTCCTGGGGGCGGTCCAGCAAAAGGCCGTTGTGGCCCTCCTGGACCACCTCCGGGATGCCGCCCAGGCTGGTGGCGACCAGAGGCAGGCCGCAGGCAGAGGCCTCCAGCAGAACCATGGGCATGCCCTCGGCCTTCTGGGAGGGGGCCGCGAAGATATCCCCCACCAGGTAGGTGAGATTCATGTTCTCGTGCGGCACAAAGCCGGTGAAAATCACCCGCCCGGCGGCTCGGTCGGCTCGGTCCCGAAACTGCTTGAAAAACGGCGTCTCGCGATGAAGGCGTCCCCGGCCGAATTCGGTGCCGCCCACCAGTACCAAAACGGTCCGGGGATGTCGGTCCCAGACCCACGCCATGGCATCGAGGAGCACCCCCACGCCTTTGCTCGCGCGGATTTTGCCGGCATAGAGCACCACCGGTTCGTCTTTCAGGCCATAATGTTCCTGAACCGCCAAAGCCTCCTCCCCCCGTTCCCACCGGGGACGAAACGATTCGACGTCCACGCCGTTGGGAATGACCAGGTGGGCCTGGGCCCCGGTGCCGAGCCGCTCCCGCTCCTGCTCCAGGATGAACCGGCTGCAGGCCACCAGGGCGTCCACCGGTATGGGCGTATTGGGAGCCGGGCGTTCCCGTTTCCCCAGGATATGGTAGCTGTTGTGCAGGTGCAGCAAAACCGGCAACTGGGGAAACCAGGTTTTCAGGTTCAAGGCCAGCAGGGGCCGGTTGTGGACATGGAGCAGGTCGGGGCCCAGTTGGCGCAGGAGCGCAGCCACCCGGCGGTCGTACAGGGGAAACAGGTGGCGGTAGCGGCGATACAACCATTGCTGCCAGGAGTTAAGCGTCACCCGCTGATACTCGACCTGACCCCGCACCTCTCGGGCGGGCAAATCGGGATCCGCGGGGCCGATGATTACCGGTCGATATTTGCTCAAATGGGCGGCCAGGGAGTCAATAAACAATTCCGTGGCCCCGCCCCGGATGGGCGGAATAGGAAAGAGCTCGGGTCCGATCAAGGCGACAGTGGGCATATCAGGAAAATTCGGAGAAAGACTATCCGGAGTAACCCCTAAACTTTCTCACCTCCTTCATTATACTCGAAATATTTCTTGACAGTGGCCTGAGACTTTGTAATATGCTTCACATAGTGTTGGAGTAGTTTGTGCTGCCCAAGCTGATAAAACCAAATCCTTGAAGGAGGTTGTATACTTATGGCAAAGATTCCTGCTGATTATTTGCCCCCCAAAGAACTATGGCCCGATTATACCAGACCGGCCGAGTTCCCGGTTCCTGAACAGCTTAACCTCGCCGAATTTTTTCTCGATCGCCACGTCAAAGAAGGCCGCGGTGATAACGTCGCGGTCCTGTTCGGCGATACCAAGACGACGTACAATGAACTCCTGGCCATGGCCAATAAATTTGCCAACGTCCTGAAAGGCCTGGGAGTAGAGTCCCAAGACCGGGTAGGCTTGCGTATGACCAATGCGCCGGAACCCGTGGCCATCAACTTCGCCATCATGAAGTTGGGAGCCATTCCGGTACCGGTGTCCCCCTTGTGGGCCAAGGAAGAAGTGGCCTTCGTGATCAACAATGCCGAATTCAAGGTTTTTGTGGTGAGCTTCCCCCTCATGGAGGCGGTGGAGGCCAGCAAGCACGAATGGGAATTCCCCACCAAGGTCGTAGTAGTGGGCGGCAAGCCCGAAGATGCGGAAGCCAAAGGCAATGTTTCTTTCGCCAAGGCCATGGCCGGAGCCAGCGACAAGTTTGACAACGTACCGGTAAGCCCTGAGGACATCGGCGTTATTCTGTACACCTCCGGCACCACAGGTCAGCCCAAGGGCTGCGTGCATTTCGTGCGGGAAGTCTTCGTCGAGTCCCAACTGGTGAACAAGTACGTCTGGAAGCTCCAGCCGGGCGAGGTGCTGGGCGGTTCGGCGCCGGTGACCTTCGCGGCGGGCTACGGCACCTTCTGCCTCGTTCCCTTTGCCGGCGGCGGCGCTATTTCTCTGCTTCCCAGGTTCACCCCGGACGACATGATGTCGACCATTCAGAAGCACAAGATCACGGTGGTAACAGGTCTTCCCACTGCTTACCGGAAGCTTCTGGAGATGCCCAATTTTAACGACTATGATATTTCCAGTGTTCGCATGTACACCACCGGCGGCGACGCGCTCACCGGCAAAACCCTGTCCCAGTGGCAGGCCAAAACCGGCAAGCCCATCTGGGAGGGCCTGGGCGGCACCGAGATGATGCACCTGGTGACCAGCAACACCGTGGGCGAACTCCCCATGGCTGATTCTATCGGCAAAGCTCTCCCCGGCTTTGACATCAAGGTGGTGCGGGAAGACGGTACGGACGCGGGTCCCGGCGAAGTAGGCAGCATGCTCATCAAAGGCCCCACCGGCACCCTGTATTGGAAGCCTTATGTCCAGGACAACAAGCTCCTGAAAACCATGAAGAAGGGCATCAAGGAAGGCTGGAACATGATGGGCGACGCCGTCATGATGGACAAAGACGGCTACATCTTCTTCCAGGCCCGGGAAGACGACATGATCAAGTCTTCCGGCTTCCGTTTGGCCCCCACGGAGATCGAAGATGCCATCATCCGTCATCCGGCCGTGCGGGATGACGCGGTGGTAGGCGTTCCGGACGAGGTCATGGGCCAAAAGGTAGTGGCCATGGTGGAACTGGAGGGCGGCCAAACACCTTCCCAGGATCTGGCCAACGATATCATCAAGTCCACCATGGATGTTTTGTCGGTATACAAGCTGCCGCGTGAGGTCGTGTTCCTGGACGCCATCCCCCGGACCCCCACCGGCAAAATCATCAAAAAGGATCTCCGGAAGTATTATCCGGAATATCCCAACAAGTTCGTGCCTAAGGTAAAGTAGACTTCACCTACCCGGGGGCGGTACGCCGCCCCCGGGACCCTTCCTCTGACAGCCCGCTTATACCCTTTTTCTTTTGACTTTGCCCCCTCGTCTGTTTAAATAATAACTGGCCTGAAAAAAGGAGATCTGTTCATTGCCGAATGTCGTTGTCGTGGGCACCCAGTGGGGTGACGAAGGTAAAGGGAAGATTGTCGATCTGTTGACGGAGCAGGCTCGGGTAGTGGTGCGCTACCAGGGCGGCAACAATGCCGGCCATACCCTGGTGGTGGGGGGGGAAAAATTCATTTTCCACCTTATTCCTTCCGGCATTCTGCACCCGGAGACCATCTGCTGTATCGGCAACGGGGTGGTCCTGGACCCTGAGGTCTTTTTGAGTGAGATCGACCGCCTGCGTATCCGGGGCCTCGAGATAGGCCCGGAGAATCTGCGGGTGAGCGAGCGCACCCAGGTGATCATGCCCTACCATCAGCGCCTGGATTTGGCCCGGGAGCGGGCCAAAGGCGCCGGCAAAATCGGCACCACCGGCCGGGGCATCGGCCCCTGCTACGAGGATAAAGTGGCCCGCCGGGGGATCCGGGTGGCGGACCTGGTGGACCCCGGACTTCTTCGGGCCAAACTTGAGGAAATCCTGCCGGAGAAAAATTTTCTCCTGGAAAAATTATTAGGGGACAAGCCCTTTACTTTAGAGGAGATCCTGGAGCCCTACCAGGCCATGGGACAGCGTCTGAAACCCCTGGTGGCCAACGTCTCGGTCATTTTGCAGCAAGCCGCGGGCGACGGCAAAAATATTCTCTTTGAAGGGGCCCAGGGGACGCACCTGGACATCGACCACGGCACCTATCCGTTTGTGACCTCCAGCAACCCGGTGGCCGGAGGCGCCTCCATCGGCAGCGGGGTCGGGCCGGGGGCCCTGCACCGGGTGCTGGGTATCGTCAAGGCCTATACCACCCGGGTGGGAAGCGGCCCCTTCCCCACGGAGTGCCTGGATGCCATCGGCACCCATTTGCAGGAATGCGGAGTGGAATTCGGCTCCACCACCGGGCGGCCCCGGCGCTGCGGCTGGCTGGACTTGGTGGTGCTTCGGGAATCTGTGCGTCTGAACGGCTTGACCGGCATAGCCATCACCAAACTGGACGTGCTCTCCAGCCTGAATACCCTGCGCCTGTGCGTGGCTTATGACCTGGACGGCGAGCGGCGGGATACCATTCCCGCCACGCTGCAGGAGCTGGAGCGCTGCCAGCCGGTGTTTGAGGACCTGCCGGGGTGGCATGAAGATATCCGAAAGGTGCGGCGCCTTGAAGATTTGCCCGCCAACACCCGAAACTATCTGCAGCGGGTGGAGGAGCTGGCCGGCGTGCCCATCCAGGTGGTCTCCATAGGGCCGGATCGGGAAGAGACGATTTTATTGCAGAACCCGTTTACTGAATAAAATTCGTACTTAGAATATTAATGAGTATAACCAGGCAACTTTTTGGACCTGCCGATTTTCCCCATGCTCATTGACGAAAAAATGATCCAAGAGATTGTGCGGCGGATTTTGAGGGAAACGTCCCCCCAACGCATCATTCTGTTCGGCTCCGCGGCTACTGGCCAGATGACCAGGGACAGCGACCTTGATCTTCTGGTGGTGAGTGTAGAGCCGGGCGACAGCCGGAAGGCGAGTGTCCGCCTGCGGCAAGCCCTGCGGGGGATGGGCCTGCCCATGGATGTTATGGTCATGGCGCAGGCGCGATTTGAAGAAACTAAAGAAATCATCGGTGGAATAGCCTATCCAGCCAATAAATACGGCCAGGTCATTTATGAGGCTTCAGGATAAAGTCAAGCGGGCTTTGGTAAAGCAATGGCTGGCCAAGGCCGAAGAAGACTTTGCCGTGGCGGAATATTTACTGGCCGCTAAAACAGGTTTTTGGGGTACCATCGGTTTTCATGCTCAGCAAGCGGCGGAAAAATTTTTCAAGGCTTTTTTGGTGGAACATCAAATCGAATTTCCTAAGACCCACGATCTAGTGCAGCTTCTGGAGCTTAGAGCTCTGGTCAATAAGCCCCTGGCAATTTCTTTGGAAAGCACTGTAGAGTTAAATTCTTATGGCGTGGAAACTCGTTATCCCGGGGATGTGCCTTACTTGAGTATCGAGGACGCAGAAAATGCCCTAAACTTGGCTTTGCAGGTCAGGGATACCATCGGAAAACAGTTATCGAGGCGGTAACAGAAGCAAAGTTCGGCAATTATCAAGAGTTTTCTTAGGAAAAGGACATAGCATGCTCGAAATACGTTTTCACGGGCGCGGGGGACAGGGGGCCGTTACTTCGGTGGAGCTTCTGGCCCTGGCCGCGATCAACGAAGGCAAGTTCGCCCAGGGGTTCCCGAGTTTCGGGCCCGAACGCCGGGGTGCACCGGTGGCGGCGTTTTTGCGCATCGATGACCATCACATCCGCCTGCGCTGCAAGATCGAGAAGCCGGATGTGGTCCTGATTCTGGACCCCAGCCTCATTCCTATTCAGAAGCCGGCCGCGGATTTGAAGGCCGACGGCCTGATTGTCCTTAACTCCGCCAAGTCCCCCGAAGAGGTGCGCCGGGAATTCGGTTTCAAACAAAAACTGGCCCTGGTGGACGCCAACACCATCGCCCGGGAGGTCCTGGGGGTGCCCATTACCAATACCACCATGCTGGGAGCCCTCATCAAGGCCACCGGGGTGGTGGAGGTGGATTCCCTGGAAGAGCCGCTAAAGGAACGGTTCGGACCCTTGGCGGTGAAAAACTTCAATGCCCTCAAAGCAGCTTATGACAAGACGGTGGTCGAGGAGGCCCGATCATGAAGGTTATGACAACTCCCGGAAGCGCTTTGCGTAAGCCCCTGGAACAAACCACCTGGCAGGAAATCGAGCTGGGCGGCGTCTTGCGGGAACCGGGCAGCGCCCGGGAGTATCGCGTCGGGGACTGGCGTTCCCAGCACCCGGTGTGGACCAAGAGCCGCTGCATCCGCTGCGGGGTGTGCTGGACGGTGTGCCCGGAACCGGCCATCGTGGAGGGGCCGGGCGGCTATTCCGACATGGACCCCTACTATTGCAAGGGCTGCGGCACCTGCGCCCGGGAGTGTGTTACCGGGTGCATCACCATGGTGCCGGAGGAGGAATAATCCATGAGCGCCAAACCCGCCAAGGCCAAACGGATGGGGATGGAGGTCTCCATCGGCGTGAGCTACGCGGTGCAGTTATCCCGGGCGGAGGCCATTGCCGCCTATCCCATCACCCCCCAGACTCATATCGTGGAACATCTGTCCAGCCTGGTGGCCAACGGCGACCTGGAGGCCGAGTTCGTCAACGTGGAGTCGGAACATTCGGCCATCAGCACCTGTATCGGCATGTCCGCCGCGGGAGCCCGCACCTACACGGCCACCAGTTCCCAGGGCCTGGCCCTCATGCACGAGATCTTGTTCATCGCCAGCGCCATGCGCTTTCCCATCGTCATGACGGTGGCCAACCGGGCTTTGAGCGGGCCTCTGTCCATCTGGAACGACCATTCCGATATCATGGGGGCCCGGGATATCGGCTGGATTCAGATCTTCGTGGAGAACGGCCAGGAGGCCTTCGACCATTCGGTCATGGCTTTCAAGATTGCCGAAAACCCCGAGGTGCTGCTGCCCACCATCGTCAACCTGGACGGCTTCATCCTCTCCCATGTGGTGGAAGCCCTGGAAGTGGTGGACCAGGCCACGGTGGACCAGTTTCTCCACGATTATCACCCCCGGCATCAGTTGGACCCTGAAAGCCCGGTGACCATGGGGGCTTTCGCCATGCCGGAAATTTATACCGAAGTGAAGATGAGCCATCAGGTCACCTTGACTAATTCTTATAATCACATAACGAATGTCTGGGATGAATGGGCCCGCCTCACCGGCCGGCATTATCAGCCGGTGGAGCGTTATAAAACTGAGGGAGCCAAGATTCTCTTACTGACCATGGGGTGCCTTTCGGAAGTAGCGGAAATCGCGGTGGATGAACTGCGGGATCAGGGTCTGCCGGTGGGCTTGTTAAAGCTGCGCCTGTGGCGGCCTTTTCCCTTTCAGGACCTGCGGGACGCGGTGAGCGGCTCGGAGCTGCTCATCGTTTGCGACCGGGCCCTCTCCCTGGGCGGTCCCGGCGGCCCGGTGATGTCTGAAGTGAGAAGCACGCTCTATCCGTTGGCCGAGCGGCCGGCGACCGTGGGGTATATAATCGGCCTGGGCGGCCGGGACGTCAATCCGGCGGCTTTCAAAGAAATCGTGTCCCTGGCTCAGCAGGAGGTCGACCAGGGGCTCACAGAGGAATTTCACCTCTATGGAGTGAGAGGTTAATGGAAAAATTCGGCTACGCCCAAAGTCAAAAGTTCGATACGTACGCCTCCCGGCTGATGCCCCGGGAAGAGTATTTCACCATGGGGCACCGCTCTTGCCAGGGATGCGGCGAGGCCTTGGCGGTCAGGTGGGTGACCAAGGCCATCGGCAAGGACGCCATCATTGCCCACGCCACCGGCTGCATGGAAATCGTCTCTTCCGGAATGCCCCAAACCGCGTGGATGAATCCCTGGATACACGTGGCCTTTGAAAACACCGCGGCCGTGGCCTCGGGGGTCGAGGCCGGGCTCAAGATCCTGGAACGGAAGGGAAAACTTTCCGGCCCCAAACCCAAAGTGGTGGCCATGGGAGGCGACGGCGGCACCAGCGACATCGGCCTCCAGGCCCTGTCCGGGGCCATGGAGCGGGGCCACGATTTTACTTACGTGTGCTGGGACAACGAAGCCTACATGAACACGGGCATCCAGCGCTCCAGCTCCACGCCTTACGGCGCCATGACCACCACCTCGCCGCCGGGCAAGATGAGCATCGGCCAGTCCACCTGGAAGAAAAACATGGTGCACATCGCGGTGGCCCACGGCATTCCCTATGTGGCCACGGCTTCCCCCAGCTATGTGTTCGACTTGTATTTCAAGATACGGAAAGCCCTGGAGACCCCGGGGCCGGCTTATGTGCACGTGCTTTCCGTCTGCCCCACGGGTTGGCGCTCACCCACGGACATGAGCGTGCGCCTGGGCCGCCTGGCGGTGGAGACCGGCATTTTCCCCCTCTATGAAGTGGTGGACGGCCGCTACCGCCTGACCGTGGAAGTGCCCCAGATGCGTCCGGTCCAGGATTACCTCAAGCTCCAGGGCCGTTTCCGGCATTTGCGGGAGCCGGAAATTGCCTTTATTCAGCGTCGTACTAACGCCAATTACAAGCTGCTGCTGGAAAAATGCCAGGCTCCTTTCCCGGAATTTCCTCCCATGTTTCCGCCGGAGGAGCCGGAGATTGAGGCAGGTGAAGAATAATGGACCAAGCCCGGCTCGACAGCATTCTGTCCCGATACGGAGGCGAACCCTACGATCTGATCCCGGTCCTCCAGGACATTCAGGACAACTACGGCTTCCTCCCCAAAGAGGAGCTCAAGGTGGTGGCCAAGAGCCTCCAGGTGCCTGTCACCCAGGTATACAGCGTGGCCACCTTTTACAAAATGTTCAGCCTGGTTCCCAAGGGCAGAAACCAGCTCAAGGTCTGCCTGGGGACCACCTGCCACCTGAAGGGCGGCAACCGCCTGGTGGATTCCCTGGAAAGCCGCCTGGGGGTGGAAGTGGGATATACCACCAAGGACGGGGAGTTTTCCCTGGAGACGGTGGGCTGCGTGGGGGCCTGCGCCCAGGCCCCGGTGATGATGATCAATGATAAGTATTTTGCCCGGGTGACCGCGGACAAGGTGCCCAAGATTTTGAAGATGTACCAGTAATAGTTTCGAGTTTTGAGTTTCGAGTGAGTGATGGGTTCTTCTCAGGAACCAGTGAACTGAAACACAAAGAGAAAAGCTATGCCCAGATTCGAATCGGTTGATCATTTGACTCAATATCGGCGCGAGGTGAAAGCGCGGCTGGACCCCGAGCGGCCCCAGGTGCTGGTCTGCGCCGGTCCCGGGTGTCTGCCCCTGGGGAGTGAAGAAGTGGCCGCAGCCTTTAAAGAGGCTTTGGCGGAAAAGGGGCTGGACGCCAAAGTGGCGCTCAAAAGTTCAGGCTGCCAGGGCCTGTGCGCCCTGGGGGTCCGGGTGCTCATTCGGCCCCAGGAGATCACCTATCAAAAGGTGACCGTGGAGGACGTGCCGGAGATTGTCGAAACCACGCTGGTGAACAAGGCCATCGTGGACCGCCTGATTTATCAGGACCCGGCCACCGAGGCCAAGAGCGCCCATAAAGGGGAGATTCCCTTTTATAAAAATCAGCAGCCCATCGTGCTGCGCAAACTGGATATCCTTGATCCGGAAAGCCTGGATGAATACCTGGCGCTGGGGGGTTACCGCAGCCTGCGCAAGATTTTTTTCCAAATGACCCCCGAGCAGGTGGTGGACGCGGTGGAAAGTTCGGGACTGCGGGGCCGCGGCGGCGCGGGTTTTCCCACCGGGCGCAAATGGCGCATCTGCCGGGAAGCCGAGGGAGCCGTGAAATTCATCATCTGCAACGGCGACGAAGGCGACCCCGGGGCCTTCATGGACCGGGCCGTGATGGAAGGCGACCCCCATGCGGTCATCGAGGGCATGATTGTGGGGGCCTACGCCATCGGCGCCCGCCAGGGCCATATCTACGTGCGCCACGAATACCCCCTGGCGGTCAAGCGGCTGAAACTGGCCATCGAGCAGGCCCGGGAGGCCGGTTTTTTGGGCAAGAATATCCTGCGCTCCGGTTTCGATTTCGACATCAAGGTCTCCCAGGGCTCCGGGGCCTTTGTCTGCGGCGAGGAAACCGCGCTGATCAATTCCATCGAAGGCTTTATCGGCGAGCCTGACAACCGGCCCCCTTATCCGGCCCAATCCGGCCTCTTCGGGCTGCCCACGGTGATCAACAACGTGGAAACCTGGGCCAATGTGCCGGAGATCATCAACATGGGGGCGGACTGGTACGCGGCCATCGGCACGGAAAAAAGCAAAGGCACCAAGGTCTTTTCCCTGGTGGGCGCGGTGAACCACACCGGACTGGTGGAAGTGCCCATGGGCACGACCCTGCGCCGGATTGTCTACGATCTGGGCGGGGGCATTCCCGAGGGGCGGCCTTTTAAAGCGGTGCAAACCGGTGGTCCTTCGGGGGGCTGTATCCCCGAGCAGTTCCTGGATTTGCCGGTGGACTACGACAGCCTCCAGGAAGTGGGCTCCATCATGGGCTCGGGGGGCATGATCGTCATGGACAATACCAGCTGCATGGTGGACGTGGCCCGCTACTTTATCGGCTTCCTCCATGCCGAGTCCTGCGGCAAATGCACCCCCTGCCGGGACGGTTTGACCCAGCTCAAATATATTTACGAAGAGATCACCAGCGGCCGCGGCGAGATGGAGCATCTCAACCTGATGGAAGATTTGTGTCAGGCCATGGCCTCGGCTTCCATCTGCGGTCTGGGCCAGAGCGCGGTGAACCCGGTGTTGTCCACGCTCAAATATTTCCGGGACGAATACGAAGCCCACATCAAAGAGAAAAAATGCCCGGCCCTGGTTTGCCGGCCGCTGCTCAAGTACACCATCGACCCGGAGACCTGCACCGGTTGCCTGGCCTGCGTCAGGGAATGTCCGGTAGGCGCGATCTCCGGAGTTAAGAAGGAAGCCCAGGAAATCGACCAGGAGCTCTGCATCAAGTGCGGCCTGTGCTATGAGGTCTGCCAGTTCGACTCGGTGAAGAGGGAATAACTGCTATGCCCACCAAAAGACTTGCTGATCAGGTAAAAGCGCCCACCATCGAGGAAGTGGGCTTATATATCAACGGTATTTTCATCCGAGCCGACTCGTCCTGGACGGTGCTCCAGGCCGCCCGGGCGCATGGTTTTGAAATTCCCACCCTGTGCTATCATCCGGACCTGCCCCCCGAAGGCCAGTGTCGTTTGTGCGTGGTGGAAGTAGGGGAGGGCGACAGGACCCGCCTGGTAAATTCCTGCACCTATCCGGTGGGGAAGGAACTCCAGGTTCAGACCCACTCGGAGCGGGTGATCCAGGCCCGTCGCCTAGTCCTGGAACTGCTCATGGCCCGGGCTCCGGCCGCGGAGCTCATCAAGGATCTGGCCGCGCAGCACGGGGTATACGAGACTCGGTTTCATATTGAAGATTCGGAAGAACGCTGCATACTTTGCGGGCAATGTGTGCGCACCTGTCGGGAGATTGTGGGGGTCTCCGCCATCAGCATGGCCAACCGCACCCCGGAAAAACAGGTGGCCACGCCCTTCAAGGAGGAATCTGAAGCCTGCATCGGCTGCGGGTCCTGCGCCTTCATCTGTCCTACCAACGTCATCCCCTACACGGAAAAAGACGGCATTCGCACCATCTGGGGCCGGGACTTCGAACTCCAGCCTTGCAAAATCTGTGGCAATTACATCGCGCCCAAGGCCCAACTGGAATATTGGGCCGAACTTACCGGAGACCCTGTAGAAAGTTTCCTAGTCTGCCGAGATTGTAGATAGGGATTTGGCAGCAAACCTCCTCCCCGGAAGCTTACCAACAGGTTCGCAAAAGGGTGAATTTCCGCAAAGTCAGGCTGGCCCCGAGTTCATTTGACCTGGTGGGAGGACTGACCAACCATGACCTGGAGACCATCCCTACCTACAGCCGTTTTTTCCCTTTCTTATATCTGCTCGCCTGTATCTGGTTGATTTTGGGTCTTAGAAAACCGAAGCGGGAGTGATATCGTCCTGCCGATTTGTTCAGTTGATCAGGAAGGTCTGTGAAAAAGAGGAGTTGAAAAATCAGGCCTTCTCTTTTAGCGCTCTGCGGCCGGCTATTTCCACGGCCATGAAAATCGCGGCTTTGAGGCTTCCCGGGTGGGCCTGGCCGGTGCCGGCCAGATCGTAGGCGGTGCCGTGGTCCACGCTGGTGCGGATGATGGGCAGACCCAGGGTCACGTTCACCGCGTCCATGAAGTGAAGCAATTTCAGGGGGATGAGCCCCTGGTCGTGGTACATGGCGCAGATGGCGTCAAACTCCCCCTGGGAATGGCGCCAGAACAGGGTGTCCGCGGGGAAGGGTCCGCTCACCGGCAACCCCTGCCCTCGGGCCTCCAGGACCGCGGGAATAATGACTTCTTTTTCTTCCTCGCCGAAAAGGCCCCCTTCGCTGGCGTGGGGATTTAAGGCCGCCACTCCCAGGCGCGGCCGTTCGAGGCCGAAATCCTGCTCCAGGGATCGGCAGGTCAGCCGGAAGAGACGGAGGAGGCCGTCCAGAGTCAGGCGCTCGGGGACTTCCGCCAGGGCGCAGTGGATGGTGGCCAGGACCACCCGGAACGTGCCCCCCGCCAACATCATGGCCACCTCGCGGGCGCCGGTGCGATCGGCCAGAAGCTCGGTATGCCCGGGATAGCTGTAGCCCGCCAGGTTCAAAGCGGTCTTACTGATGGGGCCGGTGACCATGCCCGCCACTTCGTGGTTCAGGGCCATATCGATGGCCTCTATAATGTAAGAGACCATCGCCCGGCCCCCGGCGGCGCTTGGATGGCTGTGGTTCAGTTCGTCCGGCGACAGGTGTGATATTGCTAACAGGTCGATGGTGCCGGCCTGGTAAAGTCCCTGGGAAGGGTCCTGGACGGGGCGCAGGGTCAGCTCGGGTACCAGGTCCTGGCAGGCTCGTGTCATGGCGGGCAGATCCCCCAGGACCAGCGGGCGGCAGCTCTGGTACACCGCCGGGTCGGAAAGGGCCTGAACCATTATCTCCGGACCCACCCCTACCGGGTCCCCCATGGTCAGGGCTAAAAGAGGCCGTGGATCAGGGGTCGCGTTCATTGTTCTCAAACCAGGATCACAGGGGGCGGCTAATCGTTGCTGCGTTTTTGGGCTCAGCCCCAGGAACTGCTTGAGCCTCGAGGGGAAAATGTGCCACAATGAGGCCACATCAACTATCACCTGTTTGGGAGTGATTGTCAATGTCTCAAGGACAACAAGAGCGGCTTGAGGGGCCCTGGCTGGGCTGTATAGGCGCCGGCAGCATGGGCGGGGCCTTGCTGCGGGGGCTGATGGCGGCCGGGCGGCTAAAACCCCAGGACCTGGTGTTCCACGACCCTGATCCCGGGCGTCAGGAAGCCCTGAAAAATCAGGGGATCGCGGCAGCTCGGAGTAATCCTGAGGTCATGCAGGCCCAGGTGGTGATCCTGGCGGTTAAGCCCCAGATTCTGAGAAGTGTCTTGGCGGAAATTCGGGGCCAGGCCGAGCCCCGGCACCTGGTGATTTCCCTGGCGGCCGGGGTGCCCCTGGTCGTCCTGGAAGAATTTTTGCAGAGCAGCCGGGTGATTCGGACCATGCCCAACACGCCTCTTTTGGTGCAGGCC
>CAZLRL010000023.1:0-14184 GCA_964561645.1 uncultured Desulfobacterales bacterium | reverse complement strand
AAGGGGTTTGGCATTTACAACACGGAGTATCGCACCGTCATCGACCTGACGAAACTGCGCTACTACTTCGAGTTGACCACCAGCCCCAATGTCATCTGGGCGGACCTGGCCAAGTTTGATCTGGCCTCCGGCACTCCGGTCATGACCTTGAATCCCGACAACCCAGACCTGTGTGGCAACGTCACCGGGAAGTTCCAGAAGGCTGAGAAGGCGCCGTTCTAAGCGCCCCGGCCCGGATCAGCGCATTCTAATCGTCACTTGTACGCAATAAGTGAGCAACTTTTGGTGCGTAGAACGCACCCTACATTAACTGTAAGCAATTAGAAATCGGCGGGCAGTGCCCGCCCTACATTAACTGTAGCCGCAGGCTTTAGCCTGCGCTCAGCTCATTTGGTATTTTATCTCCGCAAGCTGACCCCCAACCCTTCGTTCCCGCCGCTTACCCTCCTCAATTTTTTTCAAGAAATCTTCATCTTTTCTAACAGTTTCCTTTAGTTTTTGGCGTCCCCGGTCGATCTAGACAAAAATCTTCTTGATGAAGAACTCTGATTATTTCGCCCTTGATCAAAAACCTTGAGCCACCAGCATACGAGGGCCCAGGGATAATGCTGCCCCTGGCCTGGAGCATTTCAGCCGCTCCGGGTGGTTTGGGGTTGGTTTCCGGTGCAATGTGAAAGCCGGTTCTTCGGAACGAGCTGTAATGAGCCAGCTTAGCCTGCCACAGTCAGAGGCCGTTTTTCGCCGCCTGGCGGATAACTTCCCGGGCCTGGCCTGGGTTGTCAGCCTGGAGCAGCAGCAACCCCGGCTGGTGTATACCAATCCTGCGTGCCAACCTCTGTGGGAGTGGTGCCGAAAAATCATCCAGGAAAATTTTCAGAAACTGCTGGCCCTAATTCATCCTGAAGATGTCGCCGACTTGAAGGCCGCTTGGACGCGGCTTCTGCAAGGGAAGCAGGTTTCAGGGGAGTTCCGCCTCCTGGGTCCGGACGGGGAGGTCCACGCGGTCCAGGGCCAGGCTTTCCCCCTGGAGGATGATTCCCCGCCCCGTCTGGTGGCCGGCTTTTGTCAGGCCGCGGGCGTCAGACCGGTGCCACCGCAGGGAGACAGCCTGGCCTGGGAAGCTCAGGTAAATGCAGCCTTGGCGGAGGTTTCCCAGGCGGTCATCAAACCGACGCCCCCCCAAGAGCTTTCCCGTCTGGTTCTGACCAAGGCCAAGGAATTGACCGGCAGTGAATGGAGTTCCGTAGGCTACCTGGATCAGCATACCCGGCAGATGGTGTTCCCCGACTTGGACGAAGAACTTGCCGAGAACAGCTTGAGCCCCACCTGGAACCGGGAAAGATGGGCCTTGTCCGGCCGTTGGGCCCGATGCCTGGCGGAGCGGCAAGCCCTGATCATCAATGAGCCGCCGCAGGAGGTTTCCCGGGAGGAACCTGACCCCGAGCACCTCCGCTTTCTCTGTGTCCCGGCCGGTTTTCGGGATAAGCTCCTGGGACAGGTGGCCCTGGCCACCAACGGCCGGGATTATGAAGAGCGGGACCTGGCCGCGGTGCAGCGCTTGGCTTCGCTGTTCGCCATCGCGCTGGAGCGCCAGCAGGCTGACGAGGACCTGCGGGAAAGCGAGGAGCGTTTCCGCTCCCTGGTGGAGGCCACCAGCGACCTGGTCTGGGAGACGGACGCGGCCGGGCGCCTCACCTATATCAGCCCCAATGTGCATAATCTGCTGGGGTACTCGCCCGAAGAAATCTTGGGAAAGACCTTCCTGGAATTGCTGACCCCCGAAGAGGCCAGTCGGATGGGAGAACTGCTGGGCCCCATTCTGGAACGGCATAAGCCTTACGTGTTTGTAGGCAAGACCAGCCACCACAAATGTGGTCGGCGGGTGGTCCTCGAGTCCAGCGGCGTTCCCGTCCTGGACTCCCGCGGGAGGTTTTTGGGGTACCGGGGGATTGACCGGGACATCACGGTGCGCCAGCGGGCGGCCGAGACGCTCTACCGGGAAAAGGAAAAGTATCGTACCCTGGTGGAGGAAGCCCCTCTGGGAGTGGCCATCATCGGCGCCGATGGGACCTACAAGTACATCAACCCCATGTTCAAGCAGATGTTCGGCTATACGCTGGACGACGTCCCCACCGGTCGGGACTGGTTCGCCCGGGCCTATCCCGACGAGGCTTTCCGCCGGGAAGTCATCGCCAACTGGCTCGAGGATCTGCAAACTGCCCAGGTAGGGGAAGCCCGGCCCCGAACCTTCCCCGTCACCTGTAAAGACGGCTCCCAAAAGATCATCAATTTCCGTTCCGTCACCCTGATGACCGGGGACCAATTGATGATTTATGAAGACGTCACCGACCGGCAGCGGGCCGAAGCGGCGCTGCGGGAGAGTGAGAGAAAATACCGCCTGCTGGTCAGCAACATCCCCGCGGTGGTCTTCCGGGGTTATGCCGACTGGTCCGTAGAGGTCTTCGATGACAAAATCGAGGAACTGACCGGATATTCCAAGGAGGAGTTCAACAGCGGCCGCCTCAAATGGGCGGACCTCGTCCTGGCGGAGGACGCGGACGAGTGCCAGAACATTTTCCGGGAGGCCTTGAAAGACACCGGCGCCTATGTGCGCCAGTACCGGATTCGACACAAGCAGGGTCACATCCTCTGGATTCAGGCCCGGGGGCAGATTATCCGGGACCCCCAAAGCCGCATTGACCATGTTTACGGCGTTTTTTTCGATATCACCAAGCAGAGGGAGATCGAGGAAGCCTTACGGGAAAGCGAAGAGCACCTGAAGACCATTATGGATTCCATCCGGGCCGGAGTGGTGATGATCGAGGCGGAAAGCCGCCGCATCGTCGACGTCAACCACTATGCCGGGGAGATGATCGGACTGTCCAGAGACCAGCTCCTGGAGCGGGATTGCTGCGGCCTGTTTTGCATCGAGGAAATGGACGGCTGCCCGGTGCTGTCCCCCTCCTTCCTCCCGATGGAAACCGAGTGTTGTCTGACAACTTCCCAGAACCAGGCCATCCCCATCCTCAAGACCGCCGCCACTATTAAACGGGGAGGGCGCACTTATATCCTGCTGAGTTTCCTGGACCTCACCGGGCAGAAAAAGGTGGAAAAAGACCTGGCCGCGGAAAAAGAACGCCTGGGGGTGACCCTGCGGTCCATCGGCGACGGAGTCATTGCCACCGATACCAGGGGCCAGGTGGTGCTCATGAACCAGGTGGCGGAAGACCTTACCGGCTGGACCCAGGAGGAGGCCCGGGGCCTGCCGGTGGCCAAGATCTTCCGGCTGGTCCACGAAGTCACCCGGAAAACCTGCGACACCCGGGTGAATAAAGTGATCCGGACGGGGAAAGTCGTGTCCTTGCCGACGCACATCATCCTCCAGGCCCGGGACGGGGCGGAGTTTCTGCTGGCGGCCACCGCGGCCCCCATCGTCGATCAGCAGAGCCAGGTTATCGGCGTGGTCCTGGTGTTCCAGGACGTCACCCAGAAGCGCCAGACCGAAGCGGAACTCCAGAAAATGGAAAAGCTCACCTCGCTGGGGATTCTGGCCGGCGGCATCGCGCATGACTTCAACAACATTCTGACGGGGATCCTGGGCAATATCTCCCTGGCCATGATCTCCACGCCCCAGCGGGGGGAGATCTTCCGCCGCCTGGCCGAGGCCGAGCAGGCCACCCTCAGGGCCCGGGACCTGGTGCAGCAGCTTCTCACCTTTGCCAAGGGCGGGGCGCCGGTGAAGGAGGTAACCTCTCTTGAGGAAATTATCCGGGATTCCGCCACCTTTGCCTGCCGCGGCTCCCAGGTGCGGTGCGATATTACCTTTCTCCAAAACGTGTGGCATGTAGAAGTTGATCCGGGACAGATCAGTCAGGTCATTCAAAACCTGGCCATCAATGCCATTCAGGCCATGCCCACCGGCGGCGCCATCACCATCCAGGCCAAAAACGTCCTGCTCGAGGAGGACGGGGGCCTGCCGCTGCCGCCGGGAAAATACGTGGAGATCCAGGTCAAAGATCAAGGCATGGGCATCCCGGCCGATTATCTCCCCAAGATTTTTGATCCCTATTTTTCCACCAAGCAAAAAGGCAGCGGCCTGGGTCTGGCCACGGCTTATTCCATCATCAAGAACCATGAAGGCTACATGACGGTGGAGTCCACCCTGGGAGAGGGGACCACGTTTTTCATCTATCTGCCGGCCTCGGCCCAAAAGATCGTGTCCGACCAGAAAGAACTGGCCTGCCGATTCCACCAGGGAAGAGGCCGCATTCTGGTCATGGATGACGATGCCGGGGTGCGCCAGGTGGCCGGTAAAATGCTCAGCCATCTGGGTTATGAGGTGGATTTCGCCGCGGATGGAGCGGAGGCCATCGAAAAATACCAGAAAGCCCGCAGCATCGGGCAGTCCTTTGACCTGGTGATCATGGACCTCACCATCCCCGGGGGCATGGGAGGCGAAGAAGCTCTGCAGGCCCTCCTCAAAATCGAACCCCAGACCCGGGCCATTGTTTCCAGCGGCTACGCTGACGACCCCATCATGACCCGCTATAAAGAATACGGCTTCAGCGGCGTCATCAAAAAACCCTATCGTGTCAGCACCTTCAGCCAGGTTCTGCAGGAGGTCCTGGAACAGGAGCAGCTTTAATTCCCGGGCCACCACCCGCCATACTTCCTCCACCGATATCCTGCCTTCTTTCTTTGATTTATAGGGAAAAGTATGGTTTAATTAACGTATACTACGAACACCACTGCTGTTTTCTGGTAGGGAAAAATGAAAACCACCAGCCGGACACTTGAAAGCAAATCAGAGGTTAAAACCGGATCCATAATGTCGTTACTGAAAATACCCTGGCATTTAAATATACGCCAGAAAGTAATGCTTGGTCTTGCTACCGGGATATTGGCCATCGGCTTTATCGGTGTAGTGTCGTATCATTATTTGCGAGTAATAGAATTTAAACAGCATTTCGTTGAAGTGGCAGATGACTTGAGTAATAAGACTTTAGAGATCAGACGTTATGAAAAGAATTTTTTACTTTATGGTTCCAAAGTAGATCTGGTAGAAAATCGCCGCTACATTCAGGACGGACTGAATTTACTCGAGAGTCTGGAGTCTGAAGTAAAAGGTTTGGCAGGGGCTCCCAAAGTCCATGTGATCCGCCAGGCATTCTTGAATTATAAAAACACCATGGAACAGATAAGTTCCATACATGACGGTCAATTGATTCCCCGAGAATTGGAAGAACAGTTACGGGAGCAGGGGAAACGTCTGGTGGAACTGTCCCAGCAATTGGTCAGTTTTGAACGCCAGAGAATCCTGGAAATCATTCAGACTTTGAAGACGCAACTGCTGACTTCATTGGCCATTTTTGTGGTGCTGGGGGGATTTTTAAGCTTCATGGTCAGCCGCAAAATTCTGCAACCCTTGAAGACCATTGAAAAAACTACCCTGCGCATAGCCATGGGCAACTTTAAGCTTCTGCCCGTGCTCGATACCCGGGACGAGACCCAACGGGTGGTGGAGGCTTTCAACCGCATGGTGCAGGAGCTGGAGAAGCGCCAGGATCAGCTGGTCCAGGCGAAGAAACTGTCCTCCCTGGGCGTCTTGACTTCCGGGGTGGCCCACCAGCTCAATAACCCTCTTAATAATATTTCCACCTCCTGCCAGATTCTCTTGGAAGAATTGGAGGATCTGGAGACCTATGATTTAAACTTCTTCCAAAAAATGCTCACCAATATTGAACAGGAAGTGGACCGGGCCCGGGATATCGTCAAGGGCCTGCTGGAGTTTTCCCGCTCCAAAGAGTTCACTCTGAAACCCACGCCCCTCAAAGAGGTAATGGATCGCTCCATCCGGTTGATTTCCAGCCAGGTGCCGGCGGGCATCGACATTGTCGCCCGTGTTCCTGATGATCTGGTGCTCCAACTCGACGCCCAACGGATGCAAGAGGCCTTTTTGAACCTGTTCATGAATGCCGTCCAGTCCATCGAAAACTTTCCCGGCCAGATCAAGGTGGAGGCCATGATGGATAAGGGGGGCCGCCGGGCCATCATCACCGTGGAGGATACCGGCAAGGGCATTACCAAGGAGGATTTGGGACGGATTTTCGATCCCTTTTTCACCACCAAGGAGGTGGGGGCCGGCACCGGTCTGGGGCTCTCCATCGTGTATGGCATTATTGAACAGCATCACGGCACCATCACGGCTTCGAGCAAAGAAGGCGAGGGCACCCGCTTTATTATTCGCTTGCCCTACTACCCCCCGACTCCAGAGCAAGGACCTGCGGCATGAAACAGGCGAGGATATTGATTGTTGAAGACGAATTCATCGCCCGGGAGAATTTGGAGCATATATTACAAAAAGAGGATTACCAGATCCTGGCCCTGGAAAGCGGGGTCGAGGCCCTCAAGGAACTGGAAAAACATGAGTTTGACCTGGTGATGACCGACCTGCGCATGCAGCAGGTGGACGGCATGCAGGTTCTCGAGCGCACCCGGGAGCTTTACCCGGACACCGAAGTCATCATGATCACCGGCTACGCCACGGTCTCCACCGCGGTGGAAGCCATGCAAAAGGGGGCTTATCACTATCTGGCCAAGCCTTACAAAATCGATGAGGTGAGGATCCTGGTGCGCCAGGCCCTGGAAAGACGATGGCTGAAACAGGAAGTCAGCGAACTGCGGCAACAGGTTCGTTCTCAGAAGGGCATTCCCCTGCTGATCGGCAAAACTGGCGCCATGGAGGGGCTGAAAAACCTCATCACCCAGATCGCGCCCACCGACTGCACCGTGCTCATTTTGGGGGAGACCGGCACGGGCAAGGAACTGGTGGCCAAGGCCATCCATCATTTGAGCACCAGGTCCGACCGGCGGTTTCTGGCCATCAACTGCGGCTCGTTTACCGAGGAACTTTTGGCCCATGAGCTGTTCGGTCATGAAAAGGAGGCTTTCACCGGGGCCCGGGGCGTGAAAAAAGGCTTGCTGGAGGTGGCAACGGAGGGCACGGTTTTTCTGGACGAAATAGCCGAGATGTCCCTGTCCATGCAGGCCAAGCTCCTCAGGGTCCTCCAGGACAGGACCTTTTTTCGGGTCGGGGGCACCACGGAAATTCCGGTGGATATCCGCATCCTGGCGGCCACCAATAAAGAACTCAAACAAGAAGTGGACCGGGGCACTTTCCGCCAGGACCTCTACTATCGTCTGAACGTCATCACTGTGGAGGTGCCGTCACTGTCGGAAAGGAAAGACGATATCCCCCTGTTGAGCCAGCATTTCCTGGAAAAGTATTCTCAGCTCCAGGGGAAGCAGGTGGAGAAAATAAGCCCCGAAGTCATGGATATTCTGATGAATTATGCTTTCCCGGGGAATGTGCGGGAATTGGAGAACATCATCGAGCGGGGGGTGACCCTGGCTTCCGGTTCGGCCATGGAGGTTCAGCATCTGCCGGCTGACCTTCGGGAGCAGCGGTTTGACATTCAGCGGCGGCCGAAGACGGAGCTCCTCACCCTGGAAGAAAACGAGAAGGAATATATCGATTGGGTTCTCAGCCAGGTAAAGGGCAACAAAACCAGGGCCGCGGAAATCCTGGGCATCGACCGGGTTTCCCTGTGGCGCAAATTAAAGCGCTATGGTATGGAGGCTTGAGACCGGCCCTCCCCGGGCACCAGGACCTTGTCCAGCAAGTTCTGATCAACTTCATTCACCAGAACCACTTCCAGGCCTTCCTTTAATTCCTCTTCGATATCATTCAGATCCGCGGCGTTGCGCTGCGGCAGAATGACCACCCGGACCCCGGCCCGCTGGGCCGCCAGCAGCTTTTCCCGAATGCCGCTCACCGGCAGGATGCGGCCGCTTAGAGTCAGCTCGCCGGAGAGGGCCACCTCCCGCCGCGCCGGCCGGTCGGTGAGCAGCGAAATCAGGGCCATGGCGATGGTGAGACCGGCCGAAGGTCCGTCTTTGGGGATGGAGCCCGCCGGGATGTGGATGTGAAGATCCCGGTCGGCGAAAAAGTTGGGATCAATGTCTAATTCCGCGGCGTGACTGCGGATATAGCTCAGCGCGGTTTGGGCCGACTCCTGCAGGACGCTGCCCAGCGAACCGGTGAGGATGAGCTGTTTGTTGCCCATCATGGCGGCCGCTTCCACGAAAATAATCTCGCCGCCGAATTCCGTCCACACCAGCCCGGTGGTGACGCCGATGCGGTTTTGAGCCTCGGTGACTTCATGGGCGAACTTGCGGGGCCCCAACAGTTCCTCCACCAGTTCTTCGTCGATGACCTGAGGACAGGAGCCCTTCTGGTCTTTCAAACACCGTCGGGCCAGCTTCCGGCAGATAGTGGCGATTTCCCGCTCGAGGTTCCTGAGACCGGCTTCCCTGGTGTAGCCCCGGATGGTTTTCACCAGGGCGCCTTCGGTAAAATCCAGGGCCAGGTGGGACAGGCCGTGGTGCTGCAATTGGCGGGGAACCAGATAATCTTTGGCGATTTCCCGTTTTTCATTTTCCGAATAGCCGGGGAAGGAAATGACTTCCAGGCGGTCCAACAGGGGCCGGGGTAGATTTTCCACCACATTGGCGGTGGTGATGAACATGACCCCGGAAAGATCAAAGGGCACATCCAGATAATGGTCCACGAAATGACTGTTTTGCTCCGGATCCAGGATTTCCAGGAGCACGGAGGCCGGATCGCCTTTGAAGCCCTGGCCCACCTTGTCGATTTCATCCAGCATAAACACCGGATTTCTCACACCCAGGCGTTTGATTTCGTTGATAATTCTCCCTGGCAAGGCCCCGACGTAAGTCCGGCGGTGGCCCCGCAATTCAGCTTCATCCCGGAGACCCGCCAGGGACAGCCGCACAAACTTGCGCTCCAGGGCTTCGGCGATGGACTGGCCGATGGAGGTCTTGCCGGTGCCCGGGGGGCCGGAAAAGCACAGGACCGGGCCCCTTATATTTTGCAGCAGCCGTTTTTTCTCAGCAAGGTGTTTGACATTGGCCCGCAATTCATCAATCTTGATGGGCTTGGACAGGTAATGCACCGCGCCTTTTTGCAGGGCCTCCACCGCGGTGTCCACGGTAGCGTAGCCGGTGACCATCATAATGGCGGCATGAGGGTCAACCTCTTTGGCCGCTTCCAGAAGCTGGATGCCGTCCATCTTATCCATCTTGAGGTCCGTGAGGATCAGATCGAACTGCTGCTTCTCGATCTTTTCCAGCGCCTCGACGCCGTTCGCCGCGGTTTTTACCTGATGGCCCTCTTTTTTCAGGATATGTTCCAGGTTGGTGCGCGCGATTTCTTCATCATCCACCACCAAGACCTGAAAAGGGCGCACCAGGCACAGGGTCCGGACCGCCAGGTATTCCAGAATGCGCTCCTTGACGTGCTGCAGCCCATAATGCTCGGACTCCAGAATATGTTCGGCCCGCTTCAGGTCGAGATTGTCCTCGGTGATCTGGTGCCAGGGCAGGGAGAGCAGATACTCCACGTAGTTGATGCCGATGGTGTACTCCGGGACGGAGGGATCGGTTTTCTCCAGGCGTTCCACTTCCTTGGCCGCCACCGGCGCCACTTCCGGGGGGAGGCTGGTTTTTTCCACCTCGGCCCGCAATTCCCGCAACTCAGGACTTACCTTGGGGGCCTCTTCTTCAGTTTTCCTAAAAAACACCATGAGGTCAGCCTTTCATCAAGGTCAACTCATCTTACCCCTCAAAGATAAATAAAAAAATCCCTGAAAGCAATTTCTCCGCCACGCGGCTGTCGGGCGTCGGGATTCTGTTTCATATTGCAACGTTCTTTCAGTGTGGTGTAACAATTTAGTATCTATTTGAAATAACTTATAAATAAAATAGATTTCTCAATTCCTGTTGCATATAGCAACAAATTTTGACCAAGGAGTATTTTTGGAGAAAATTCATTTTATGCAGTTAATATGCATACTTATACTGGAAAGCATCTTTTGGCACAGACCTTGAATTAAAGATAGTTGAAAAAAATGAACAGCCCAGGAGGGCATCATGAAATTTCTAGATAAGTGGCAAGCTTTTTGGATGGCGATCAGTTTTGCCGAGGCCGGCGAACCGGATACTGCCGTGGAAATTTATGAAAATACCCGCGAGCGTCCGGCGGAAAGAGTGACTGAGCGGAAGCGGCCGCGTCAGCGCCCCTACCGGACTTAAACCGAGAACCATAAACTCAAGGATTACAGGTCCATCATGGCATTTAAACGACTCCAAGAGCTCCTGAAACGGTGGCGGCGGCCTCGTCGGCCTGCCCGCGTGGAGGTCAAAAGACAAAGGCACCTGGGAGCGGCATATGAAGAAACCATGATGGCCGTCACCTTCGCCGAGGCCGGAGCCCAAAAAGAGGCTCTGGAATTGTTGCAGCGGCGGGGACGGCGGAAGATCCTGGTGCTGGGGCAGGATGACACTTTCAGCGACGCGGTGATGGAATATGCCACGCTCCTGGCCGAACGGCTGGATTACGAGTTGGTCGCTTTAAGTGTGGGAACCCCCACCGGCAAAATGTTGTCCCCCTTCGGACAGCATATGCAGGAAGAGTTCCAGCGCCAGGCCCAGGCCGCCGCCGCGGTGCTGGAACAAAAAGCGGCTCAAAAGAATATCCCCTGCACCCACGTGGTGAGATTCGGGGATGTCGGCAAAGCCGTAGAAGAAATCAATCGGGAATACCGGCGGATCGAACTGGTGATTACTGACTCCCCGACCAAACGGGAAGAATTGCATGCCCGGGTGAACCTGCCGGTGTTCAGTTTAAAAACGAATCATTAAGGAGAAATGGTTATGCCTAAACTTGCTCTGCAGAAAAAGAGGAAAGCCCTCAAGAGCGCCATTGCTTTCGGTCTCCTCACCGCGGCCCTGTATGCGGCCGTGTTTCTGAATGAGGGTACCGTGATGACCTATTTTACCAAGGGGGGCGTATACGCCGCCTTGCCGGTGCTCACCGCGTTCATTTTTTCCTTTGCGCACGGCGCCTTCACCGGCAGTTTCTGGTCCGCCCTGGGCATCGAAGCTTCCAAGAAGTCTTCCCGGGTCGAGCTTCCCGCTACCAAGCCGGCGAAGAGGGTGCGTCCTCGTGCTCGGGCTCACCTGAGAACCTAAGCGTCGGCGGCTGGAATTGGCCGACTATAAACAATACGGGCTCTTCCCGCCGAGCACCCGGCGGGATCAGCTAAATCACCAAGAGCGCTAGAAATCACAGGAGGTTTTCAATGCCAGGAATAGAGCAACTCACCTTCATTGATCTGAGCTTATACTCGGTAATATTTCTGTTCGTACTGGGCTTCATCGGCGGTTTGGTCAGCGGCTTCATCGGCTCCGGCGGAGCCTTCGTCCTGACCCCGGGGATGATGAGCTTGGGCGCGCCGGGAGCCGTGGCCGTGGCCAGCAATATGTGCCATAAATTTCCCAAAGCCATGGTGGGAGCGTATAAACGCTATAAATACGGCCAGGTGGACCTCAAGCTGGGGGTCATCATGGCCATCTCCGCCGCGGTCGGGGTTCTCGTGGGCATCCGCATCCAGGAGGTCATTCTGGCGGCCTGGGGGGAGGCGGGCTCCAACCTCTATATCAGTGTGGCCTTTGTGATCGTGCTGGTAGTGGTGGGAGGTTATGTCTTCATGGATGCCTTGACGCTTAAAAAGAGCGGCAAGGAAGCCGGCACCACCAAACTGGCCCAAAAACTGCAAAGCATCAATCTACCCCCCATGATCCACTTCAAAACCGCCAATGTCCGGATATCCCTGTGGTTCACCTTTCCGGTGGGATTTTTCACCGGCATGTTGGCGGCCACCATCGCGGTGGGCGGTTTCATCGGCGTCCCCGGCATGATCTATGTGGTGGGCGCGTCGGGACTGATTTCTTCCGCCACCGAACTGGTGATCGCTTTCATCATGGGCTTCACCGGCTCCATTAAATGGGGCATTTTGGGCATGATTGACATCCGGATGACTTTGCTCATCCTGGCCGGCTCCCTGTTCGGGGTTCAGCTCGGTGCCATCGGCACCACCTATGTCAAAGATTACATGGTCAAGTTCGTCATGGGCACCATCATGTTGATCGTGGCGGTCAGCCGGGGCTTGGCCATCCCCGAATATCTGACCCAACTCGAGTTCATGTCCATGAGTCAGAGTACTTTGGGGATACTTGGCAGCGCCAGCTATCTCTCCATGGTCATCGCCTTGGCAACGGGCTGCTTGATCATTCTGGGCGCGATGTTCAAAGGCATCCAGGCTGAAAAGGCTGCGGCAGTGCCTGAAGCAGCGTATCAAGAAGCGAAGGCATCCTGAGGAGACCGATTTTTCTCCTCAGTGTGCTGGCGGGTTAAAAATCTCTGGACAGTTTTCCTGTCCTCGACTTAAAGTGGGTGGACACCAGGTCCACCCATTTCACTTTAGGGCGCAAACCTGAGGCCCAGGTTCAAAAAGCCCCTCCCGGCGGTCTGGTGGAAGGTGACAGAAAGAAGAACTTCGTGCGAGGAGAAAGGGGATGTAATGTATAAAAAACTACTGGTGGCGGTGGACGGCTCCGATATCAGCCTCCATGCTTTCAAAGAGGCCCTGGGGATCTCCAAAACAGACGTTCTCGTATTAGCCGTGGCCCCGCCCTACTCGGGTGATTTGCGGGTCATGGGAACCAGTGATATTTCCGAGCTCCTCAAGGAGCCCTGCGAGCAGGCCCTCGAAAAAGCCATGCAGATGGCGGAGGAGGAGCACGCCGAGATCAGGCCGGTCTGCGTTATGGGCGAGGCCTATGAGACCATCGTGGATATGGCCGAAGACGAAGGCCGGGACCTCATTGTCATGGGGGTCAAAGGCGCGGGTTTTCCCCAGGGCCTCCTGATGGGCAGCACCACCGCCCGGGTCATCGGCTTCAGCAGCCAAGACGTGCTGGTGATCCCGGAAAAGGCCGAGGTCGGCTGGCAGCGCATTTTGCTGGCCACCGATGGTTCCGATTACAGCCGCAAGGCCGCGGAGCGGGCCCTCATCCTGGCGCAGGAACTTGGCGGCACCTTGAAAATCGTCTCGGTCCTGGAAATTTCTTCTCACATCTATGCGGTGGCTCCGGAGCTCGCCGAAGAGAAGATCAAACTCCCCAGAAAAAATGCCCAGGAGGCCAAGGATCTGGCCGTGTCCCGGGGTATCATCGCGGAGGATTTCGTGCGGGAAGCCGAATCCGCGGATGAACCAATTATCGAGCTGGCCCGCAGCGCGGATATCGACCTGATCGTTATGGGCTCCCACGGGCGCACGGGACTGAAGCGGCTCCTGATGGGAAGCGTCACCGAGCGGGTCATCGGCAACGCCCCCTGCCCGGTCCTGGTGGTCAAGCTCTAGTACCATGTAACATCTATAGCTTCTGATAAAGATGCCTCAGCTTTATCCTGGCATCGGCGGTAGAGAACCGCCACTCTATTTTTGATTGGCGGGTGTTCCGGTCATTCTCCCAGGCGGCGAGGTAGTTTCGCAAGGTTTCCAGATCGGGGATGCGCCGATCCAGGCATTACCCATTCAAGGCGCTTAATTCAATCTCCGCCATGTTGAGCCAGCTGCCATGTTTGGGGGTGTAATGAAACTCGAGCCGGTCGGCCAAGCGCCGGGCTTCTTGAGGTGCAAACGTTTCATAAAGGGAGGCCAGGCCGTGGGTGTTCAAGTTATCGAGGACCAAGCGCACGCGAACCGCGTTCGGATAGCGCTCCTCGAGCATGCCCTTGATCCACCAGGCCCAGTCTTTCCTGGTTCTTTGCTCCAGGGCTGCCACATGGCGCTTGCCGGTCAACGGTTCCACTTCGAGAAAGATTTGGGCCACCCCATGGCGGACGTATTCATGGTCCACCCGGGCCGGTCTTCCCGGCGCACCAGCCAGAGGGGCCTGGATTTCTCCGATTAACTGTTTACAGGTTTCATCCATACAGACCTGCGGATAGTCGGGATCGTAAGGCAAATGATCGACCTGCAGAACATCTTCCCTGTGAGCTACGAACGCCGCGCTCCCCTTCGGCGGGATTTTCCAGTACTTCCGGAGGTGAGGCTTAAGTTCGTTTTTTTAAGGAGGCGCTGCACGGTCATATGCGAAACCCTGGGAGCCAAATTCAATGCGACGGCCTTCTCAGCCAGCAAGCGTACGGTCCAGCGCCGCCGACCCTCCGGTGCCTCCGAGCAGGCCAAGGCAATC
>CAZLRL010000022.1:2793-14525 GCA_964561645.1 uncultured Desulfobacterales bacterium | reverse complement strand
ATTTGATAGGGGCGGGGTGACCCCCCTTACCTGCCTTTCCCCCACCCCCCTACCCCTTTTCCGGGAGCACAGGCATCTTGCCTGTGCAGGCGCAGGCTTAGCCTCGCGGCAACATTTTTCTGGCTCCTGGATCGTGAGTTTATGAAGGTAAAGAAAAATCAGGTAACGTAAGGGCGGGGTTAAAACCCGCCCCTACATTTCCTCACTTCAGCCCTCGTACGAGGACTGCTGCAGGCAGGACCGACGATGGTCCTGCCTGCCCCAGCCTGCTTTTATCCTCCCTCAAGGACTTGGGGGAGTGGGCAGGGGTCCGCGGACCCTGGCCCCCTCCCCCACAATAATCCCTCTCACGGCTGACAGGTGCGGCAGGGGCTGAAGCCTTCCTGGTACGCGTCGGTAATATTTTGGAAATTCTGGCGATTGCCCCGCGCGGTTTGGCTTCCGTGGGGGCAGGTGGGGCGGTGGAAAATCAGGCTTCGTTTATTGCCGATGTAGTAGGACTCATCCTGATTCAGGGCCTTGAGCCAGATGCCCCGGCGGGCCGCCAGAGCCTCCCGCTGGGCCGCCAGCAGTTCCACCCGAAAGCCCATATTCGGGGGCACGGTATACACATGGGCCAGGCCCTGGCGCACCAGTTCCCGGCTCAGGTTGGTGCCATCCGGGAGCACCAGAAAGGCCAGTATCCGGCCGTAGCGGTCGTAGCGCAGCCGGTCGTACTCCAGGCGCACCCGCTTCCCCTCCGCCAAGTCGGTCAGGACCCGCTTGGCTTTATGGGCCAGAAATTGCGCGGGCTGCCCCTCCCGTTCCAGCTCCGGAGCATCGATGCCCAACAGCCGCACTCTCTGGCCGGTGCCCAGGATCACCGTATCCCCGTCCACCACCTCGGCCACCAGGGCTTCCCGGATGGGGACCTGGCTCTGGGCCGTACATCCCCACAGCACCTGAATCAAGGCGACCACCAGGATCAGGCAGACCGTTGAGGGCTTTCCCGGTTTACTTTTCCTGTTAGAGCTTGGTCTGAAAATGGGGGATAGTCTCCTGCAAGCCGGCATCGAGGGGTACCGTCGGCTGCCAGCCCAATAATTCCCGGGCTCGGCTGATATCGGGCCGCCGCTTCACCGGGTCATCCGGCGGCAGCGGCCGGTTAACAATCTGAGCTGCACTCTGGGTCATGGACAAAATTTTTTGGGCCAACTCCAGGATGGTGAATTCTTCGGGATTGCCCAGGTTCACCGGCTCGTGGACACTTTCCCGGTTCATGAGCCGCACCAGACCCTCCACCAGGTCGGTTATGTAGCAGAACGAGCGGGTCTGGCTGCCGTCGCCGTAAATGGTGATATCCTGGCCGGTGAGCGCCTGAACACAAAAATTGCTGATCACCCGGCCGTCATCAATGGCCATCCTGGGACCGTAGGTATTAAAAATACGGGCGATGCGGATGTCCACCCCGTTTTGCCGATGATAGTCCATCATCAGGGTTTCCGCCACCCGTTTACCCTCATCGTAGCAGCTTCGGGGTCCTATGCAGTTCACGTTGCCCCAGTACTCCTCCCGCTGGGGGTGCTCCCGGGGGTCGCCGTAAATCTCCGAGGTGGAGGCCAGCAGTATCCGGGCCTTCACCCGTTTGGCCAACCCCAGCATGTTCAGGGTCCCCATGACGTTGGTTTTGATGGTCTTCACCGGATTGTACTGGTAGTGCACCGGAGAAGCCGGACAGGCCAGGTGGTAGATCTGGTCCACCTCCAGCATAATGGGATTGACCACGTCGTGGCGGATGAGCTCCAGGTCCAGTAGATGCAGTAAATGTCGGAGGTTGGCTTTGTCGCCGGTGAAGTAATTGTCCAGGCTCAGGACTTCGTGTCCTTGCGCCAGAAGCTGCTCCACCAGATGGGAGCCGATGAACCCCGCCCCCCCGGTGACCAAAATCCTGGCCATGTGGCGTCTCCTCGCATGGGCTGATGTGTCCCCGTATTGTAACGACATCGGGCCGGAAGGTAAATTGTTGATTGACACCTGACGCCGGTTTGATTGATATTACTTCATATTTTCATCGAGCATCCAGGGGGAGATTATGATGGCTACTACTTTTTTGAAGAAATCTTGCCAGGGTTTGAGTGGACTGGCCGGGACGGAGGGTCGTCCCCGGGCCGCGTTCCTGGCGGCCTGGCTGGTGGCGGTTCTGTGGCTGGTCCCCGGTTGTCCGACCCCTCCGGAGGTCCAGGAACTGAAAAAAGAAGTGACGGCTCTCAAAACCGAGGTGGCGGGCTTGAAGGAGAAAATTATCCAGGTGGAGGCCGGTCAAAAGGTCATCATGGAACTGGTGAAAACCGCCCCGCCATCCCAGGGACCGGCGACTGCTACCTCCGAAGCCGCGGTCCCGGGCACGGCGGGCCAGCCGTTCATGCCGGGTCAGCCCCAGCCGACCGCAGCCGAGCCCATGACGATGGAGGAACTTTTTAAGAACAAAGATCAGCTTTTGGGGACCAGGGTGACGGTGAAGGGTGTCCCGGGCCCCGTGCTGATGCATAAAAAAACCCTCTTTCTGGGCGGCCCCAAAGGCATGGTGGAGGTGATTTACGGCAACCTGCAGGACAAACAGCAGGTGGAGCGCCTCACCGCGCAGAACATCGACACCCCCATAACGGTGAGCGGTCTTCTGAGCGCCGCGCCCGGCCAGACCAAGGAACCGGTTCGTCTGATCATCATGGCTGACATGGTGGAATTCTGAAGGCCCAGGAGCCCCCCAACTTCCAACTCTCCATCCTTATGGGCCCGGCTGACCCGGAAGCGACCGGGGACCCCGGGGGGCGCTGGTGTCCCTCGGCCTCATGCTCTCCATGCCGGCCGCCTCCTGGTGGCGCCTCCTGCTGTGGCTCGTCACCGGAGTGGCGATTTATGGTTCCTGGGGATGGTTTTCCGGACGGCTGCGCAAAGGGGAAAATTTTTTCCAGTTGTAACCCTAAATGGCTTCAACCGCGGTCAGGGAAGCGATCCAGCGTTTCACTTCTTCATCGCTGGGCTCTTCGGAAATGAGACAGAGTTTGCTGGCCACATCCGAACCTCGGTCATTATACCTCTTGTAGAAAATATAATTCTTGGTGAACGTTTTCTGGGCCACCAATTCTTTTTGGGGCCAGCTTACTATGGCGACTTTTCTCTCCAACTGATAAAGCAGCTGGTCTTTATGGTGAGGGAGATTTTTCTTATGTTTCTCATATTTTATATACACCACAAACTTTACCTGGGAAGGGTCGGTGGCGCAGAGATTTCCCAGAATATTTTGAGAAACCACCAGATAATTAAATTCGGGTGATGGTTCGATGATGGAATTAAACAGGGTATTTAGACGGACTACCACGCCTTTCCCCTGCAAATATTGCTGGTGATCCACGATAATCGGACCATTAAAAGGATTAACCTGGAGATAATTCTCCTTCACTTTTTCAAAGGGAACAAACTCCATTTTCTTAATCATGAACAAAAGCGCGATAAGCGAAATATACGCCAAAAGCAGGCCGTATATTAAAATCTGCCATCGCCACGGTATATTTTCTTCAAGCCGCTGTACGTGTGAAATGGCCATAATCGCTTACTCTCCTCCCTGGCAGCGGCCGCCAGGTACTAAAAGCGGCCTGTTCTGGGATGCTCGTGGGGAAACAGGTTATTCTTGGAAGCTTTGTGGAGCTATGTACTATATCGGAAAAATTTTTCCCCTTTTAAATTTCGGCCTTTTCTTGGGCAGGAAAGTGGCGGGAGAATAATACATGGCAACAAGCAAGGTAGGTGTAAGGCTTTTCTGGTAAGATTATTTTACTAGTGAAGATGTTTTTTACTGACAAAAGAAATATTCTTTTAAACTACTAAAACTTGTCTAATGAAAACCTAAATACCTTAGAACAGAAAAGGCGGGAGGCGCTTCGCTTTCCCGCCCTGGACCTTACAAATCTTACGCTTTCGGATTTTTATCCTATTCTTTGCCACCCCTTATTTGGGACAGGGTGAACACCGACTGAACCTGGGAAACCTGCTCCTCCAGGGCCTGGCGTCCGCCTTCCTCCCGGTCCACCAGGATGATGACCTGCACCACCTCGAGGCCGAATTCCCGGGCCGCGTTGACAGCCTCCAGGGCCGAGCCTCCGGTGGTGACCACGTCCTCCAGCACCACGGCCCGCTCCCCGGGTTTAACCGGCCCCACCAGGCGTCCCCGGGCGCCGAAATCTTTGGTGAACTTGCGCACCGAAAAGGCGTTGATGGGCACCCCTCGCTGATAGCTGATCAGAGCTACGGCGTGGGCCAGAGGGTCCGCACCCATGGTGAGCCCTCCCGCCGCCTGCACCTGTAGGTCCTTGATCAGCTCAAAGATGACCTCCCCGATCAAGACCAGGCCTTCGGCGCTGTGGGTCACCGGCCGGCAGTCCACGTAGTAGGGACTCTCCCGGCCCGAAGTCAGCTTGAAGGGAGTTTCGGGGCTGTAGCGAAAGGATTTTTGCCGCAAAAGGTCCAGCAGCCGTGCCTGTTTCTGCTCCATGATCCGCCTCTAAGGTGTGACGTTGCATCGGCGGGCGAGACGCCCGCCCTACGGAAAATATTCTTTATACCTGCTTCGCTTTCAAATGAAACAAGCTTTCAATGTAACTTAATTAATTGAGCCTCTTATTTCTTTTTACCGAAAACCGAAAACGGTATTATAGGGCGGCCCGTGGCCGCCGTGAATGGCGTGCACGGCACGCCCTATAACTGCCAGGACAGTTTTTCAAGAGGCCATATTCTGGTAGGACGGCCGTCTCTGGCCGCCCTTGGTCCACGCGGGCACAGAGGCCCGTCCCACCGAAATTTTTCCAAAGATGCACGGTTGTCTCTGCCCGCCAATTCCTGCCACCTGAGTTCTAAAGGGCGGCCCGGGCCACCTACCCGATACCCAGAGCACACTTTTCAAGATCTGCACAGCTGAAAGCCTGTGCTCCCGTAATTACGGCCTCTCCTGCCCCATCAGCTGCAAATATTCTTTGATCGCATCCGCGGTGGAGCGGAAGGCAATCTGTTCCCAAGGGATGTCCTCCGGGGAAAAAACTTGAGCCTCCAGTTCTTCATCGCCCGCAGTCGGCTCACCGGAGAGATGTTCGGTAATATAGGATAACACCACGGTTCGGGAATCCCGGTAGGAATGGACGTTCAAAAGCCGCACCACCCGGACCTGGAGGCCCGTCTCCTCCCTGGTTTCCCGCACCACCGCTTCCTCCACCCTTTCCCCCACATCCACGAACCCCCCCGGCACCACCCAGAGGCCGTAACCCGGCTCGATGGCCCGGCGCACCATGACCAGACCCCCCTGGTAGGGTACCAGGGCCAGGATCGCCAGTTTGGGGTCAATGTAAAAGACAAAACCGCAGGCGCGGCACACCAGGCGCTTGGGCTCGGTGGCCTTGAGTAGACGATTTTCCAAACGCCCGCCGCACAAGGGGCAAAAGCGGTAACTTTCCGGGCCGGGCCAGGTCAACGACTCACCTCATTCAAACCAGAGGCCCGACACAAATATCTTATCCTGGCTCCTGGAAAGCACCAGCTTGATCAGAACATCTCTTTTAGTGTCGGCAAAAGCGGCTTTCCACAGAATTATGGTGTAATCCTTCTGATTCAAAAAACCCAGATAGGTTTTGCTCTTATATTTCCCCCATTTCTTCAGGAGATCGTCTCGCACCTGCTGGAAATTTTTCTCGGTTATGGTTTCCCGCATGGTCTGATCAAAATTGTTGGAAAATTGCGCGTAATCCCCCTGATTGAAGCCCTTCATCAGGTTGTCCAGGATCGGCTCGGCCAGGGCTTTGACCTGCCGGTCCTCCGTGCCCACCGGCGCCGCCAGCGCGGCTGCGATCAGAAGGCCAAGCGCCACCGCAGCCAGGACGCTGATACCAATCTTTTTCACTTCTCGTCCCCCTTAAACTGATTTTTCGGCTTGCTCACCCCAGGCTAAAAGGCATGGGGGAAAAGGTCAACACAAAGACCAGGATAGTGAGGCCCCCTAAAATCCGGCGGCCGCGGTCCAAGGCGATCCAGTCGCAATAGGGCGGCGGATGACGCAGGCCCAAAAAAATCAACAGCGCCGCCCACATCAGCCAGCCAGGCCAGGCCAGGATGCCGATGACCACCAGCATACCGAGGAAGGCGATGGAGATGTGGCGATGCCATCTGGCAAAGAGCGCATAAATGACGTGCCCGCCGTCCAACTGGCCCACAGGCAAGAGATTGAGCGCGGTGATCAGAAGGCCCAGCCAACCGGCGTAAGCCACCGGGTGGATAAGCACGTGTTGGTTGGGCCCCAGGGGCCCGAACATCAGCCAGCTTACCAGCTTGAACAGGAGAGGCTCCCCCAGGGCAATTCCTAACCCTGCTTGCGGAGGCAGGGTTACCACCTGGGAGAGGCTGAGCCCCACCACCAATACCGGCACCACCACCACCAGGCCCGACAGCGGCCCGGAACAGCCCACATCCAACAGGGCGCGTTTGTCCATAATCGGGGAGCGGATGCGAATGATGGCCCCGAAGGTGCCCGGCAACATCGGCGGCATGCCAGTTACAAAAGGTATAATGGGCGGCCCGGGGATATAATAGGGCAGACTCACATTCAACCGGTGCCGCCGGGACATGAAATAGTGACCCATTTCGTGGGCCGTCAAAATGGCCAGTATGCTCACCGCAAAAGGAATGCCCTTATATAGGATCCAGGGGGTCTCGAACAGTATCCAGGGGTTCTGGAAAAATTTCAAATCGGCTTGAAAAGCACCGGCCATCATAGTGGTGAGGACCGTGGCCAGAAACAGGGCTACATGTAAAAGGATGCGGGATGGGCGCGGAGCTTCCCCCAATCCGGGAGGCTCGCACACCGGCGGCGGCCAGGTCCCGGTGGGGTCTGACGTTAATTCAGACACTCAAATTCTCCTGGAAAGCACAGTGCCAAAAGTTCAAAGTTGGGATCTCAGTCAAAGTGAGAAAAATATTCATTCTGAGAGAGCGCAGCGACCGAAGAATCTTGTTATTCTAAATACCTAGACCCTTCGCTACGCTCAGGGTGACACAATAAGTCAGTTTTGAAATGACTTGTAGCCCTCAGCTGACCTTCACCCGCCGCCCCCGGCGCGGGGGTGCGGGCTCCGGTTTTTTGGGAGGTTCTTTCCCCGGAGCCTGGCCGGGTGGCGTCCTGGTCTTCAAGTACTTGTGGCCCACCGTGGCCTGGAGATTCACCTGCTCCTGCCGGGTGAGGGGACGGCAGGCGCCCCGGGCCAGCCGGCCCAGGCGCAGGGGTCCCAGGGCGATGCGCTTGAGCTTCACCACCGGGTGGCCCACGTCCTCCAGCAGCCGCTTGATGAGGTGGTAACGGCCCTCCCAGACCGTGATCTCCAGGACGGTCTTGCCACTCCCGGACTTGAGCAGCCTGCCCTCGGTGGACACCGGCCGGCCGTCCAGTTCGACGCCCCATGCCAGCTTTTGCATGGCCTCCTCCGCCATTTCGCCGACCACCGTGACCCGGTAAGTGCGAGGCACCTGGTAGCGCGGGTGGGTCAGGCGCTGAGCCAACTCCCCGTCATTGGTAAGCAGCATGAGCCCGGTGGCGTCGTAATCCAACCGGCCCACCGGGAACAGGCGGCCGTATTCCTGGGGGGCCAAATCCATGATCGTGCGGCGGCCCTGGGGGTCCTCGGTCGTAGAAACATAGCCGTAGGGTTTGTGCAGCATGAAGGTCACCAGCGCCGACGGCAGGCGCACCCGCTTCCCCTCCACCTGCACCCGGTCCTTGTCCGGGTCGATCTTCACCCCCATCTCGGTGACTACCTGGCCGTTGACCTTGACCTTGCCCTCGAGGATCAATTCCTCGGCCTGCCGCCTGGAAGCCACTCCGGCCCGGGAAAGAAATTTTTGTAAGCGCTCTAAGGTCATGGTGTGGTGGTTATTGGGGGGGCCAGTGAGCGCGGCTCCCTGCCCTCCCAACCTTATTTTCCCGGGAGCACAGGCATCTTGCCCGTGTTACACAGGCGGGACGCCTGTGCTCCCGAGTTACGGGATTGAGGTATATGGGTGGCAGGTAGGCATGGGGTCACCTCGTCCTGCGTTTCCTTCCCCTCCCCCAAGCTCAACTGTTACCATCGTTGAAAATCCAGATCAAACGCGATAGCCTCCCTTACCTCGGCCATGGTCCGGCGCGCGGAGTGTCGGGCCCGGGCGTTGCCGGTGAGGAGAATCTCCTTGACTTCCTCGGGGTGGGTTTCGTAGTAACGCCGCCGTTCCTGGATGGGGGCCAGGTTGTCCAGGAGGGCCTCGGCCAGCAGCTTTTTACAGTCCACGCACCCGAGTTTAGCGGCTCGGCAGTCCGTCACAATTTCATCGAGCTTTTCCTGCCCCAGGTTTAACCGGTGGAAGGGAAAGGCCAGGCAGCGGTCGGGTTCGCCCGGATCTTTGCGAAAAGGCCGTTGGGTATCGGTGACCATGCCCCGCACTTTTTGGGCCATGACTTCGGGAGTGTCGCTGATATAGATGCAATTGTTATAGCTTTTGCTCATTTTGCGGCCGTCGGTGCCGGTGAGCTTGGGCACTTCGGTGAGCAGCGCCTCGGGTTCCGGAAAAATTTCCCGGTACAGGTGATTGAAGCGCCGGGCGATTTCCCGGGTCATTTCCACGTGGGGCACCTGGTCCACCCCCACCGGCACGCCCTGGGCTTTGTACATCAGGATGTCGGCCGCCTGGAGCACCGGGTAACCCAGAAAGCCGTAGGTGGCCAGGTCCTTGTGGGACAATTCCTGCACCTGGTCCTTGTAGGTGGGGTTGCGCTCCAGCCAGGGCACCGGGGTGAACATGCCGAAAATCAGGTACAGCTCGGCGTGTTCCGGCAGGGCCGACTGCACGAACAGGGTGGACTTGTCAGGATCGAGGCCGGCGGCCAGCCAATCCATGAGCATCTCGGGAATGTAGTCCCGGATGTTGGCCGCGTCTTCGTATTCGGTGGTCAGGGCGTGCCAGTCGGCCACAAAGTAGAAGCACTCATAGTCTTCCTGGAGTCCGACCCAGTTATAGAGGGCGCCGTAAAAGTTGCCCAGATGCAGTTTGCCCGTGGGCCGCATGCCGCTCAAGATGCGTTTTTTCGGTGGTGGTGTGGATGAATTTTCCAGAGCCATTCTCAGTCCTGCTTTCTTCGGGAATTAACCATCACGACACATTGATAAGATCGTCCAAAAAAGCCGTTATTTCCTGGAGAACTGCGGCCAATTCCTGCCCGGTATCAACTTTTAATAGCGGCCGGTCCGCCTCGGTCAGGGGGTCGAAATCCTCCTGCTGCGATTCCAGCAGTTCCAGGCGGCCGTTTGATATGGCACGGGTGTCCTCTCGTTCCAGCAGGCGTTCCCGGGCTACCTCGGGGGCGCAATAACAGTAAATGAATGCCGCCCGGGCCCCTATTTTGCCGGCCAGATCCCGGACCCGGGCCCTTTCCGCGCCGCTTTTGAAGGAGGCATCCAGAATTACCGCGGCCGCGCCTTCATCCAGGTGCGCCACGGTCCGGCGCCGCATTTCCTGGTAAGTCCGTTGCGAGAAGCCCTCGCTGTAGATACCCTGGCCGAACTCGAAGCGGGCCGGGGCGGTGGGGTCCAAGCCCGCCAGGTCCTTGCGCACCGTGTCGCTGTGGATCACGGGCCAGTCCCGGGCCTGGGCCAAAGCCTGAGCCACAGTGGTCTTGCCCACGCCCATCAACCCGAAAATCACCACTAGAACGCGGTCCACTGTTCTCCCCTCCCGGCATAGACCCCTGCCAGGTTGAAATAAGCCCGGGCCGCGTCCCGGGCCTGGCGCCGCTCGTCCTCGGGGACTTCCTCCTCGCCGGCCGCCAGGGCGCTGATCTTGCCCCGGACACAGGCCCGGTAGCACTTATAAAAATCCAACAGCTTGAAAAGCTCCGGGTCACGAGACTCGGCCACAAACCGGTCGGCAAAATGCCGGCTGAAGTCGGCGAGGCCATGAAAATCAAGGTCCATGGCCAGGAAGGCCACATCCGCCGCCACATCACCATATCGGAATCGGTGGTTAAATTCAATGCAGTCGAAGACATATATGCCGTTGGCCAGGCAGATGTTGCGCATGTGCAAATCACCGTGACAGTCCCGGATGCGCCCCTCTCTGATGCGCCGCCTGAGCAGCAGCCGCTGATGAGCCAGAAAACCCCGGGCAAAGTCCCGGATTTGGGCAAAAAGTTTCCGGGTGAGGATGTCCCCCACCATGGCCTTCATGCGGGCGAAATTTTCTTCGTGATTATAGGTGATGATCCCCGGTTCGCCGAAATGATTGATGCGGGGACCGGTGGCCGCGTCCTGATAAAAAGGGACCAGCACGGCCACCAGCCGGTCCAGCAGCTCTTGGGACAGCTCGCCCCGGTCCGCCACTTCATCCATCATGCGTTCCTGGGGCATCCGCACCATTTTGAGGATATATTCCACCGGCTGCCCCCGGCCACCCACCCGCACCCCTGATTTCGACCTGGTGATGGGCTCCACCGCCAGGTAGATCTCGGGGCAGAGGCGCCGATTCAGGGTGAGTTCCTGCTTCAGGTAGTGGTGCCGCCGCCTCAGGGTGGTGAAGTCGAGAAAGCCCAGGTCCAGGGGTTTTTTCATTTTGTACGCGAAGCGGTCAGTGAGAAAAACCCAGGAAATGTGGGTCTGAACGAGCTCCACCTGTGAGGTGGCCTCCGGATAAGCCGCCGGGTCCAGGAGGGCTGCGACTAAATCCATGGCTAATTATATCAAAAACCTGGGGCCCTGCAGCTTGGACCTAATCTTATGCCCCTGGCTTCGAACGGCGTGGGGGTTATAATGAGGGTTATTTCAACTCTTCTTCTTATGTTCAAATGACCATGGAATCTATCGGCCGGGCATCTTCTCCGTCGCACTCCTATCGCTTCCTCCTGGTGGTGTGCTGCGCCCTGGGCTTGGCCAGTTACGTCACCTCGTACATGCGCATCCCGGTGGTGCCTCTCTTTGCCCAGGACCTGGGGGCCGGGGCCGTGATGGTGGGGCTGATCAACTCCGCCTTCCTTTTGACCACCGGGATCAGCGCCTTTCCCCTGGGCCTGCTGGCCGACCGCTGGGGCCGGAAAATTGTGGTCACCGCGGGGCTGGTCATTTCCCTGGCCACCTCCCTCCTTCTGGCCGTCAGTCTGGCGCCCTGGCAGTTATTGGTCATCTACCTGTTTTTCGGCCTGGGTCTGGCGGCCATCGGTCCCACCCTGATGGCCTACGTGGCCGACCTGTCGCCGCCCAGCCACCTGGGACGCTCTTACGGCGCTTACACCCTGTCCATTTATACCGGGATGAGCCTGGGGCCGGCCCTGGGGGGGTGGATGGCGGATTGGCTGGGTTTCCGTCTCCTGTTTGTGGCCGCCGCGGCTCTGGTGGGGGTGGTGCTGGTGCTGGCCCTGGTTTTTCTTCCCAGTTTTCGCCGGGCGCCACAGCCGACCCGGTCCTCCTCCGAAACAAAGCCTTCCTGGCGTCGGCTGTTGCATAACCGGGCCCTGCTCGGCTGCTGGCTCATCACCTTTGGGGGCTGCTTCGGCCTGGGCGCGTTCATCACTTTTGCGCCCCTGTACATGAAGGAACAGAATCTTACAGTGGGACACATCGGCCTGGTTTTTGCGTGCCAGGCCGCGGTGAACGCCCTGTCCCGGGTGCCCTTCGGGCGCCTGAGCGACCGGCTGGGGC
>CAZLRL010000022.1:0-2783 GCA_964561645.1 uncultured Desulfobacterales bacterium | reverse complement strand
TGCTCATGGCCCTCTCGCTGGTGGGTTTCGGGCAGGCCTACAACCTCTCCCAGTTCCTGGCCGCAGCCGCGGCACTGGGGCTGGCCATGGGCCTGGGCTTTACTCCGGTGGGGGCCCTCATCGCGGAGGTGGTGCCGCCCGAGGCCCGGGGCCTGGCCATGGGGGGCTATAACTCCTGTATTTATCTGAGCATGATGCTCAGCGCCGCGATCATGGGCGCGGTCATGAGCCGTATAGGCTTTGGGAGCGGCTATGCCCTGGTGGCCCTGGTGATGGTCCTGACCACCGCGGGGTTTTACTGGCTTATCCGAGATTTTTCCGTCACACTTTTTATAAAGGAGTGAACTCTTGGGGCCTCATTTTGGCGGACAGCGTGAGCTATGGTTTATGACCCAGGCCAGGTGCTTGTGACCTCGTTCGGGCGGAGTTTGAGAAACTGTCCTGAATTGACTTTACAATCCTTCCCTGTGGCCTGCCTCAGGTTTGTCCTGAGGTCCTTCTCAGGGAAAAGTGCTTGACATTTGTGCCTCTCATAAGCACAATCAGAATAAATCTTGGGGGGAATGCGGTAGTCATGGACCTGTTCGCAGAGTTGGATAAAAAACTGGAAATACTTCTCAGCCAATATGAGAGCTATAAACAGGCCAATGCCGAACTCAAAGAAAATTTAGCGGCCACGGAACAGGCTTTAGCAGCCAAGGAAAAAGCTTTAAAAGAGGCCGAAACCGCGTTGGAACAAATAACTCGAGAAAAAGAAATGGTGCGCCAACGGATCGATAAGATCCTGAACCGACTAAAAATTCTCGATCTTGGAGAAGCGACTTAAACCTTGGAACGAGAGCCCCAACAGGTAACCGTGGAGATCCTGGGGCGGTCGTTGACCCTGACCAGCTCCATGCTCCCGGAAAAACTTCAATCGGTGGCCGAAATGGTGGATGAGCAACTGCGGGATTTGCAGCGGGCTTTCCCCACCAGTTCAGTGGCCGACCTGGCTATCTTAGCAGCCTTGAACCTGGCTTGCGAATATCTCGAACACAAAGACCAGTATCAGGAGCTTCAAGAAACCTATCAGCAGCTGCAGGCCGAAATTGAGCACCGCTCCCGGCAACTGTTGCAGAAACTGGAGGTGCACGACGTAACCGCGCCCCCGGGACCGTGACCTTGGCGCTTGGGGGGAAGAAAAAATGTTTAGACATTTTATGGGTAATAAACCATAACAGGGAAGGCTTCAGGCGAGCGCTGTAAGGCAAGTGGGGGGTTACTCCGGGTAAACCGGTTCGATATACCAGAACCTGATGTTCACCCCGGCTGGTGATGTAAACCGGGGGATCATGGGAAAAAACGCCAAAAAGGAGGAATATTCCAAGCCCCGAAATAATGAGAGTTTTTCAGCTCCCTTGTTTCTTGTTCAGTCTTTAAGGGTATGTGCTCGACCCTGATTGAAGACCTTAGTTGACGCCCCTCGCCCCTTGTAAACTGCCCTGATACTCGCCCTTTGCCCGACCATCACCTCAAACCAACCTGACCGGGTTTTCGGGACCGTGTTCCGGCCCGAGTGAGGAAATCCATATACTACAAGGGGATATCCCCATGAATATATTTTTGACCACCGTAATCGCGGTCGTGATGACGGGGCTGGGGTTTCTGGTGGGATTCTTTTACCGCAAGCGCCTCATGGAGGCTCACATCGAGTCTCTCGAGGGGCTGGGGAAAAAAATCCTGGACGAAGCCCGCAAAGAAGCGGAGAACATCAAGAAGGAATCCCGACTTCAAGCCAAAGATCAACTCTACCAGCTCAAGCAGGATTTTGAAAAGGAAACCCAGGAACGGCGGCAGGAATTACAGTTGCTGGAGCGCCGGTTCCTGCAAAAAGAAGAAAACCTGGAGAAAAAAGCCAGCCTGTTGGACGAGAGGGAATCGGAGACCAACAAAAAGTCCAAGCACCTGGCCCTCCAGGAAAAGAGCCTGGAGGACAAAGAGGCCTTATATCAGAAATTACTCGCCGAACAAAACGCCCGCCTGGAACAGCTCGCCGGCCTGACCGCTCAGGAGGCCAAAGACCTGCTGCTCAAGACCCTGGAGCGGGAGGTGCGCACCGAAGCCGCCCGCATGGTCAAGCGCATCGATATCGAGACCAAGGAGATTGCCGCCCGCAAAGCCCGGGAGATTACCGCGCTGGCCATCAAGCGCTATGCCAGCGAACACGTGGCGGAGCAGACCGTCAGCGTGGTGCCTCTGCCGAACGAGGAAATGAAGGGGCGCATTATCGGCCGGGAAGGGCGCAACATCCGGGCTTTGGAGGCCGCCACCGGGGTGGACATTATCATCGATGACACCCCCGAAGCCGTGATCCTGTCGGCCTTCAATCCCATCCGCCGGGAAGTGGCCCGCATGAGCCTGGAGCGCCTGATCTCCGACGGCCGTATCCACCCGGGGCGCATCGAGGAAGTGGTGGTCAAGGTCAGCCAGGAAATGGATGAGAAAATCCGGGCCGCGGGGGAGGAAGCGGCCTTCGATTCCGGCGTCCACGGTCTTCATCCGGAACTGATTAAATTATTGGGAAAACTTAAATACCGCACCAGCTACGCACAAAACGTCTTGCAGCATTCCCTGGAGGTTTGCTACCTGTGCGGCATCATGTCCTCGGAGTTGGGACTCAATGAAAAACAATCCCGGCGGGCCGGTCTCCTGCATGACATCGGCAAGGCCGTGGACCATGAAGCCGAAGGGGTGCACGCCCTCATCGGCGCGGACCTGGCCAAGCGCTACGGCGAGTCCGCCAA
>CAZLRL010000021.1:0-14852 GCA_964561645.1 uncultured Desulfobacterales bacterium | reverse complement strand
AAGCTTCTCGATGGTCTGTTGAGCGACATCAGCGGCCCGGTCCTGGTGGGCACCTGGGCCGCGGCCCACTGGGCGGTGAGCTTCTACGCAAAAAACGGCTTCACCCTGGTGTCCCGCCAGGAAAAAGAGCGCCTCCTTCGGACCTACTGGACCATTTCCGACCGTCAGATCGAAACTTCCGTGGTCCTGACCCGGGGCCTGACCCCGTCCGAGGCCGAGGGTTCTCCTGCCTGAAAAGCTGTCTCTGGTCCCTACCCTGCCCTGAACACTCCAACCCTGCTGCTTCTGTGAAGATCGTCTTGGGGCCTCTCAGTCCGGACCCCTGCCCCCTTCCCCAAGCCAGCCGCATTCTAGGCTGGGCACCGTAAGGTGACCTGGTATAAGATGGGCAGAACGTCGCCTTATCAGGCGTCCTGGTGCCTTGCCATGGATCTTATCTCCTTTATGCTGAGCTGGACCCCGGTCCTGGTGCTGGCGGTCCTGGCGGTGGGCTTCAAGCGGCCGGCCCTGGAACTGTCGGTCTATGGGGTGGGGTTTACCGCGCTTCTGGCCTCGCTGGCCTTTGAAACTCCCCCGGCCGTTATCCTCCGGGCCGCGATCGACGGGATCGTCACCACCGGGCCCCTGCTCCTGGTGGTGCTGGCCGGCATCCTCCTCTCCAATCTCCTGGTGGCCTCCGGCTCCCTGGACCGCCTGATGGCGTTTTTTATCCAGGGCCTGCGGCACCCCCGCCATCGGCACCTGTTCATCACCCTGGGCATGGCCAATTTTCTGGAAGGGGCCAGCATCATCGCCGAGCCGCTGGTGGCGCCCATGCTCCGGTCCGCCGGGGTGGCGCCGGCCGGAGCCGCGGCGCTCTCCATCATCGGCTATGCCGGTCTGATGAGCGTGGAAATGGCCGGCATCATCATCACTGTGCTGGCCCTGGTCACCGGCTTGCCCTTTACGGAACTGGGCGCGGCCGCGGCCTGGCTCTCGGTGCCCGCCACGGTGGCCATGGCGGCCTGCATTCCCTGGTACTTGCCCCGGGAAGACGGGGGCTGGGCTTTTTTACCCCTGGTGTTGGGAAGCAGCCTGGTGGTGAGTGTGGCGGCCCTGGGAACCGCCTTGACCCTGGGCGTGGCCCTGGCGGGCATGACCGGCGGGCTCGCCCTCATGGTCCTGCTGCTGCTCCTGGGCTCCCGTCAATGGCACTGGACCAGGGAGCTGTCCCGCGACCTTCTGCCCTTTGCCTGCATCCTGGTGCCCCTCCTGCTGGTGAACACGGTGCCGGGACTCTGGGACCTCACCCACAATCGCTGGGTCATTGAGGTCCAAGTGGTCCCCATTCACCGCCTTACCCTGACCCCCTTTTTTTCGGCCTACCTGTACCTTTTCCTGGCCCTCGGGGTGGCGGTGGTCCTGTTTGGCGCCGCGGTCCGGTTGCGTCAGGTCATGGCCACCGGCCTCGGGCAGGCCTGGCGGGCGCTCACGGCCATGGCTCTGTTCGGGGCCATGGGCCAGATCATTGCCTACTCCGGCTATGACCGCGCCTTCGGCCATCTGGACCAGGCCCACAACATTCCCTGGGTCCTGGCCCTGGGACTGAAGACCTACACCGGGAGCTGGTACCCCGTGTTTGTGCCGCTGCTGGGCTGGGTCGGCACCTTTCTGACGGGCTATGGTGTGGCCTCGATCATGCTGTTCGGGGAATTGCAGGTTCACGCGGCCGAGCTGCTTGGGGTATCCGCGGTCTGGCTGGCCGCCGGCCTCACCGTGGGGGCCTCAGTGGGGTCCATTTCCTCCCCCTTCAAAATCGCCATCGCCACCCCCATGTGCAACGCTCTGGGGCAGGAAGGGGCAATCCTGCGGCGCACCATCCCTCTCGGTCTGGCGGCTTCTTTGCTCATCGGGGTGATTTTGTGGCTGGTATGATCCTTCCTGGGCACTTTTGCCTTCAAGTTTTTACCTTCCCAGCGGGTACCACAGTTCCAGTTTTCTCCGGGGCTGCGTTATGGGCAGGGGTAACTTGCCCAGGCGCAGGCTGAAGCCTGCGGCTACATTTTATTACCTACATGACAGCAAAGTTGGTATTACCGGTACCACAAGAAATGCAGCCTATCGGTAAGCTTCCACCTCCTCCAGCTTTCCTTCCACGAGCATCTTTCCAGTCCAGACTTCTGTGGTATTTGAAGGTGGAGATTCGCCTTTCTTGATAAGTTTTATAGGATTAGCCGGTTTCTGGCCGGGGGGCAGTCTGTTAAATTTAGCTAGGTTCACGCCCTTATCCTGATCAGGCTCACTGCCCACAAATTCGCCGCCCGCGGCTTCCTGGAAATTAATCTTATCGTTGATAACCTCCAAAGTGTCTTTACCGTCAATCTCACGCGGTACAGTTTTATTGTTGATACCCATAACTAACTCCTTTTATTTAAAGAGAAATCCCAGTTCTTTGAAGGTCCTGGTTAATTCCTCGGTGCGTCCCGGTATGGTAGGGGCATCGAAGACAATATCCTGAACTTGTACGAGAAGCGTTTGAAAATCGTCAGACGGGATTACTTCGGGACTGTAGGCTCTAACGATAATTTTCATTTTTTCTTTATCTGCTGCCGTCATTTTGCCTACGGCTTCTGTAATAGTTCCAACCTCCTTTATTTGCTCTTTAGTTGGACGTGTTATCGAGGCGATGGTCCTGGAAGCCTTCTTTCCCTCCAGCGCGGCTTGCTCCTGGATGGCCTGAATAGCGCCCATAAAGGTCCCGGCCAGGTAATAATTATGGAGGTCGGTAACTGCTTGTTCAAAGGAATATTCCTGCAGGGTCCTTTTCGATCCATCCAGGATGGGGATGAGTTTTTTCTGCCGCTCGGCGTTCATCTGGGCCACCAGGGCCGGGATGGATTTCTTGAAATAGTAGGTTTCATTGATCACGTCCTGAGAACCGGTTATACCAGCCGCGATAGTGGAAAGGATGGTCTTGGTCTCAGCCAGGGGGACCGTGGCGCCGGCCAGGGTAAGGCCAAGCAGGCTGATGGAGGTGGCCGAATCGAGCAACTGGCGGTCGCGGGTCAGGTTGCGGATCCACTGGAGATAGCGCAAGTTTGTCAAAGCCAGGCGGCCAACAATGAATTGGTTGCGCGCCGCTTCGCTGGGGGCTTGATAGTATCCGGTTATGGAGGCGGCCCTTTGGAAGTGGGCCTCCAGGTCCTTGATATCGCTTTTGATATTGAAGGAAGGTTTGGGTGCGCCCCCGGAGCGCAAGGTGGTACATCCGGCCAGGAGACCGAGAACTGCTGCCAGGACTAATATTCTTAGTGAGATCGAGACGCGTAACTGCCCAAGCATAGGCTCTCCTTTTTTTGCGCCAGGTTTTTGAATGACTTCAAACCTCGAAATAACCATATGAACTGATTGGTTCCGGGATTTAAAAAAAATCCCTTCAAGGCAAAAAATACCTCAAAGGGATTTTGCTACCCCCCTACAAGTCGGAGAAACCGATTCAGGTGTCCCGGACCACATGGGCCATCCTCCCTGGACAAATGGACACCGGTGGTTTTATTTACAAACCTACATGACTAATACCAAGTTGCCGTCAGGCAAGTAATTTACTGTACTGTAGGGGCACGGCTTGCCGTGCCAAGGCGCAGGCCGAAGCCTGCGGCTGCATTTGTTACCTATATGAAAACAACTTGGTATATGGACCTGAATATATATTAAAACCACTAAGGAAAAAGGTTGATAAAATTGGTGAAATGTAAGGTAGTCGGCCCCATTAGCGGCTACCGAGGTTTGACAATAGGAACAATCACACCAAGATTGGTGAAAACTTTGCTTTGGAAGGAATGGATTAATTTGATTGCATACTTTTCTGCAATTGTCAAACCTGATATCGACAATATGAGAGCCCCGGCCGAATGATTGACGCTTCTCCTAAAATAATTGTGACATAACGGTCGGGCGGGCGAGACGCCCGCCCCAACCGGATGGGCTTGGCGGCCCTATTTTCCCTGGGTTATCAACCAAACGCCCCGTTTCGATGCCAATCCTGGATAAGTTCTTCCGAGGCCTCGAAATGCATACCGTCTTCCCTCCGAAAGCCGGCGCCCCAGAAGAACCTTTCTTCATTGAAGAAAGACGCCAGAGCCATGGTCCCCAATTGGACGGCGCCGTCACCGAACCTGTCCAGGACGTTGTTCACTTTGATATCGATGGCCGTCCCCCAGGAATGATTGGAAAAGTTCTTATTGGAGCCGCGCACCAGGCGGCAGCAGAGCATGCCCTCCGTGCCCAATTGGTTATACAAAACCGGCAGTTTCTGTCTTACCGCGGCAAACACCCGTTCCACCACGTCCACGGCCGGACGGATCCCGTGAACCCGAAAAGGACCGACATTTTTAATAACCAAAAGATTCGTCAGTTTGTTATTGGTGGGATTCGAGCAGTTTACGGTTTTTTTGCCGGGGACGCCCAGGACATTGAACATGGTGTCGTTCCCGGCCCCGGAGATCCCGGGGAGATTCGTTTTGGAGGGACGGGGGACCCGAACCGTGTAATCCTCTACCTGGGAAAAATCAATGTCCCCTTCCACCGGAGGCTTGAAGGCCAGTTCCCGAGCCACCGCGAAGGTGTTGTCGCCCACCACGCCATCTTGCTGCAGGCCGGCTTTTTTCTGAAATTCTTTGGTAGCCGCTTCCGTCTTGGGACCGAATTTGCCATCAGGTCTGCCGGGACTAAATCCTTGCCCGGTGAGGAATTTTTGCCAGGCCAACACCTTCAACCCCTCATCGCCGCGTTTTGCATAAATCATGATAACTACCTCCTTTAAAATACTTGATGGGGATGCTGTTGCCAGCGAATGTCTGCACCAGAAAGGCCGTGTTAGAGCAAACCTGATCAGATCCTGATTTCCAACTCCCAGCGGTTAAGCTTGCCGGTATCCAGGCCGACATGATCCGCCACCTTGAGTTGCCAGTCCCCGGCGACCTCCTCTCCCAGCAACTGGTTTAATTCCGGCTGGGTGGCCGGGGTGTATTCCTGTTGAATATTGTCCTGGCCGCCCCCCGTGCGGTCGTGGAGGGTGGCGGTCTTGCCGGAGGGTGAAGCCAGGGTGACGCTCAAATCCTGGATATAGGTGTGGGATACATCCACGGTCACGGTTATGTCCTGGGCCTTCTTGCCCGGAGGGGCCGCCAGCGTCATGGCGCTGGTGATGCCCTGGGGATCGTCATCCGGGATATGCGTCCCCGGAGCTGCGCTGCCCCGGACCAGGGTGCCGAGCATCCAGATTTTCAGGCCCCAGCTGTTCAAGGTGCCGGTGTCCTGAGCCCAGCGGTCCACGATCTTCAAGAGCCATGGGCCCTTAAGCCCCTTGCCCCGGAGTTGATCAAAAGCCGGGGTGTTGCCGGGGTTGTACGCGGCTATCAGGTTGTCTGCCCCGCCCCCTGACCCTTTATGGAGCTCGATTTCGGTATTGTCGGGCGCGATCAGGGACACCAGCAAATCCCCGCGGTAGGTGTGGGAGATGTTGACCGAGACTTCCTCCACCGCGTCGATGGAGCCCTCCGTAGCGATGTCCATGGCACTGGCCACCCCTGCCAGGTCGTGATCGGGTATGGCCAGGCCCGGGCTTACCGCTTGCTGGATGAGCTGGCGCTGATCGCCGTCATGGTCAGCTTTTACCGCCTGGAGGGCTTTATGGGCGTTGATGCGGCCGAAACCGTATTGGGCGCTGATGCCGTTGACATAGTTGCCCAGGGCCGGATCGATTTTATCGGCCGTGTCCCGCAGGTATTGGCGCACCTGGGTCCAAGTGAGGTCCGGGTTGAGGGAGAGAATCAGAGCGCCCACTCCCGCGGCCAAAGGAGTGGCCGACGAGGTGCCGCCGAAGGAATTGGTATAAAGCCCCTGGGCATCACCGCTGTTGACCGTGCCGATATTGAAACCTCGCCCCTGGATGGAGACGTCCGTGGTGAAGATCCCCCGGGTGCCGCCGCTGCTGGGGGCCACAAAATCGAGCCCCGTCCCATATTGGCTGTACTGGGCCCGCCGGCCCTGGTTCGTGGAAGCACCCACCGCGATGGCCTCGGGCACGCTGGCGGGAAACCCTATGCCTGTGACCGCGGGGTCGCCGTTGCCGGTGGCCGCGAAGAAGGGGCAGCCCTTGCCGTTGCGCCCGGTCTGGCCCACGTCTTTGACGGCCTGGGCCACGTTGGAGTCCGGTGGCACACTCCAGCTGTTGCTCAAGACGTCGGCTTTCGTGCCGGCGTAGCGAATGGCGTCGGCCAGGACGCTCATGGGCACTAGATTGTCGGCCATGAAAATTTTCACCGGCAGGATCTTGCATTTATAGGCAATGCCCGCCACCCCGAGGGCGTTATTGCCCACCGCCGCGGCCACCCCGGCGCAGGGGGTCCCGTGGCTGTCGTTTCCTTCCAGGATATGGTAAGGCGGGGAGAATTGCTTGGGCCTGGGGTCGTTGTTGTCATTGTAAAAATCCCAGCCGTGGACATCGGGCTCGGAGCTGACGGGATTCCGCCAGATGTTGTCCTTCAGGTCGGGGTGGTCAATATCCACCCCGTCATCGATGATGGCCACCACGATGTCAGGCGAGCCCTCGGTCAGGGTCCAGCACTGCTCCGCATCCACATCTTCTCCCCAGAGGCCGGCGCCCTGGCCGGTATTTTTCAAGTGCCATTGCTGAGGAAGAAATTGGTCATTGGTCAAGGCGTATTTTTTGGCCTCGGTGACAAAATTGGGCGCGGCGAATTCGGTCAGGTCGGATTCCTGGTAGCGGTTGGCAATGGCCAGGGTATCCTGGGCCTTCTTCACCCGGAGGATATACTGGCTGGGGACAAAGCGGTTTTTTTCCACCACCTCGGCACCGGTTTCCTGATGGAGCCGGTCGATCTCCCCTTGGGGAGCGTCGCTTTTGAAGCGCACGGTAATCTCGTCGGTGGCGACCAGACGCAAACCGGACTCCGGGTCCCGGAACACCGGGGCCACGAATTCCACCTCTTCATCCCGCTCCAGGGTTTTCAGGGAATCCCCCACCTCCGCCAGGCGCCTGGTGTGGGGCAGGGTAACTATGACCAGGCGGTGTTGGGGCATTTCCTTGCGTTCCTCGGCATCGGCCAGGTCCGCCATTTCGGCCAGCCTGGCGCCCATGGCCCGGGTGGGAACACCTTCTTTGTAGCGCAAGGCAAAACTGTCGGGAATCCGGTTCAACTTGACCTTTTTGCCCATGGCATAATAGTAATCTTTTTCCTGGTCCGGCATGGTTTCGTCCTCCTAGTGGGAAAAAGTACTGTGCCATTAGTTCATGTTTGAAAGTCATTGTTTGACCAACAGCACAAAACCGTTCGCGGGGATCGCTACATTGAGGCGACCCTGGTCCGAGTAAATAGTGGCTCCGGAATTTCCTACATTCTGACCACCATAAATTGCGGCATCACTGTTGAAAACCTCCTTCCAGCCGGCATTGGGAATGGCCAGCAAATCTTTTTCGATGACGTAACCATTAACGAAAGGGTTTTTGTTGAAGCTGGCGCAGATGATAATTTCTTCATCGCCGCTCCAGCGCTTGAAGGCAATGACGCGGTTGGGATTCCAATGATGGAGGATGTCGATGTTGCGGCTGCGGAGGGAACGCCGTCGGCCGCTGAGGGTGATGAGATCCTGATAAAAGCGGAAAATCGCCTGGCCGTGGCCGTCCCGCTCACCGATAATATCCTCCCGGTGGGCCAGAAAATTATCATAGGTATAGAGCTTTTGCGCCCCCACCTCTTCGGCCATGAAAAACATGGGGGTACCCGCGGAAAGGAGGGAAAGACCGAAACACAAGCGGGAGCGGTTTTCGGCGGCCAGACGCGTGGCCTCAACCAGAGGGGCGCCGTTGACCGCAGTGACCATGGTCCGGGCCGTCCCTTTGGCGTTGCCCGCTTCATCGTGGGATTCATGGAAGATTACTTGATTGTAGCGGCTGCCGTAGAGGGCGCCCGCAAATTGGTCCATGGGCAGGGGCTCGTTGCCGTCGAACCCGGCCTGCTTCAAGAGATGCGCAGTGTCACCGGCCATGTCCGAGTCGCCGATCAGGTTGTGGTAAAATTGCAGTTCCCATCTGGCGTCGAAACCCAGTCCCCCCTGGGCGGGAGGTTTGGTCACCGCGTCCCAACCGGTGTGATCTTCGGCGATCAGCATGGCCGTGGGCCTGATCATATGCAGGGTGCGGCTCCACTCCCTGAGAAGTTTCTGGCCGAAGATGTTGGCGCTGCCGATGGACCACCCGTTGGCGTGCAGGACATTGTCCCGGTGTATGGCCTGGGTCAGATCCACCCGCAGCCCGTCGACGTGCATCTCCTCGATGAGGAAGGCGGCGCCGCTGATGAACTGCTGGCGCACCACCTCTTCCCAGAAGCGGGGCGTGCGCCCGGTGGAGCCGTTATCGAGGTAACCCCCCTCGGGAAACGGGCTGCCGTCCGGGTGATGGTAGTGGGTGGGCAGGCCTTCATACCAGTAATAGATATCCTCCTCAGGCGCAGTGGAGTCATACTGATATTCGGCCCGCTCAGCATGGGGGTCGTAGTGATTGTAAACCACGTCCTGGATGACCGCGATACCCCGGCGGTGGCACTCCCGCACGAAATGGCGGTATTTATCCCGGCCGCCGGCACTGAATTCCACGCAGAAATGGTGGGTATTGCCGTAGCCCCAGCCGACGTGGCCGGAAAACTCCGCCAGCGGCAAAAGTTCCACCGCGTTCACCCCCAGTTTTTCGAGATGATCCAAAAACTGGATGGCGTCACTCAAATCCCCGGGGCCGGCTTTGCCGAACCCCAGGGAACCGACATGCAGCTCATAAATGACCAGGTCTTCGAGCCGGGTAGGCACCGGCCGACCCGGAGTAAATTCCGTGGCCCAGAATTCCTCCGCCGGGATGAGGTCCGGTTTTCTTCCCGGAGCGGTGGATTTGAACCCCCGGCGCACCACATCGGGGTCAATGACAATACTGCAACTGACCCGGCCGTCCAGGGTCTCAGCCGATCCGTTCCAGGGAGTGTCGGGATTCGCAGGATCGACGTCCCCTTTACCGATCTGGCTGCGGGAGAAAATATCAGTGCGATAGACCAGGTCGCCCTGGGCGTTTTTGATACGATACATGTAAAGGAGGCTCATAAAATCGGCAAAATCCCCCGGGGGGCCGCCTTCCCAAATACCTGCCGCGGTGGGGGACAAAGCGACTACCGGCTGGGCCGGATCGATGCCGTGGCCGTTATCGGCAATGTAGCCCTGGTCCGGTTGGCCGAAGACCACTTCCACGTTTTGAGCCTTGGGGGCCCAGAGGGCAAAATGCAGGCCGGGCGTGGTGCTTCCGGGCGCGAAATATTTGTTGGCTCCCAAGCGGCGACAATAGGTGAAGTAATAGCGTTCCACCTGGGGGGTGTCCCCGGCGCCCCGGAGACGGAAGTGCCGGAGGCGCTCAACAGAATGGATATCGTTTTCCTCGGTGGGAAGGCCCCAGAAATTAGCGCCCTGGGGGCCATCGAGAATCACGCCCCACTTAAAGGTCTGGTCCTGGTCGGCCAGGTCGAGCTGGACGGAAGCTTTGAACATGGGACAGCCATCCGTCCCGATTTCCTCCTGCATGGGGGATTCACTCCACACCTCGGAAAAGCGGCCGCTGCCGTCCCAACTGCCCCGCAGCCGGGCATTGCGAAAAATAGGCCGCTTCAAACCGGTCAGGTATTGAAACTCCACTGTTTGAGTAGCCATGTTGTTTCTCCTGCTCAAATGCCACAACACCTGTTCTTAAGCTGCAGTGGTTCACAACTGATACAGGAACAATCCGACTACGCCTGACGATTGCCTTTTCAATAACAACCCCAGGAGCAACCGCAGTTCCTGGTTCCCGGGTTTCTCTCAGCCTTCTCAGGATGGCTAGTCTGGAAAACCTCCGCCGGCTGTCCGACGCTGCCTTGAGGCACCATGGGAAGCGTGGGGTAAGCAAAAATTTTAAGACAGCTGGCCGCTAACTGGTAAATAAAGTGAATTATTAAGATAAGTTATCCAGACAGAAGACTTGATGGTGGGTTAAATAAAAAAAGCCAAGAACAAATTTTCTTGGCGGAGGGGGTGGACAAAAGATTCATATTGTCCTCAGAAATCCATTTCTTAGGGCATTATTAAAGCATAGTACTATTTTAAATGTCAAGAAAAATGTATTGGTTCAGGTAGGAGATGGGGGTTTCACAAAACAACAAAGCCGCGGCCACGAAGAGATGTCAGGTAAAAAAAAGTTCTCTCCGGCGTCGGGAGGCGGTTTTGGGGTAAAGGTGATGTTGGCAAGAATAAATTGACAAAAAGCCGTAGTCTGTGCTTTGATTAAAAAACTGACAGGAAACACTGTTTCCCCGCTCGATATTCTGGGGGACTATGATGGGGACCGGAAAATAAGGCCGAGTTGCTCAGGAGCAGCTCGGCCTTTTCATTTCAAATATCCAGTTTTGCATGCAACCGAAAAGGAGGCCGGCCATGCCGCATCAAGACCAAAAGGTGGAAGCCGCAGAGTGGAAAGAACGTGCAGCCATTGCCAAGGGAATCGTCATAGTCGGCTCCATTGCCTTGTTCATATTGGCCATAGTGGTCATTGTCGCTACGGCAGTAAAAGACGCGCAGAACCTGGGGGCGACCACGCAGACCCTGTTCAGCGCTCTTTTGCCGCTGGTGGGCACCTGGGTGGGGACCATTCTGGCCTATTACTTTTCCCGGGAGAACTTTCAGACGGCCAGCCGGACCTTTCTCGATACGGTGAAGGAATTAACCCCCATCGAAAAGCTGGGCAAGATTCCGGTTAAAGACGCCATGCTGAAAATAGGGGCCATTAAAACCGTGAAAATGAAGGCGGGCCAGAGCGAAAAAGACATCAAGCTGGAGGAATTGAAAAAACTCCTGGATGGTGTGGTCACCAGGATTCCCGTTCTGGATGAAAAGGGCGCGGTCCGCTACGTCATTCACCAGAGCATGCTCTACAAGTTCATCGCCGAAGAGAGCGTAGCCAAGGGGCCGGCCTTTCAGTTTGCCGACGCCACCCTGGAGGATTTCCTGAACTTCGAACACATGCGGGATTACGTCAGCAGGACCAGGGCTTTTGTGGCTGCGGATCAAACCTTGGCTGACGCCAAGGTCCAGATGGAGGCGGTGCCGGGTTCCCAGGATGTTTTTGTCACGGAACACGGTAACCCTGATGAGCCGGTGCTGGGATGGCTGACCAACATTGACATTGCCAAGCACGCCAAGGTGTGAGGCGGGGGTTTATGGGTACGGGCAAAAAAGCGGCAGGAGACGTATTCCCAGTGGGCCCCGGAAGAGATCAAGGCTTTGCAGAAATAGCCTTTATCCTGAGCCGGATATTTTTTGGCATTTTTTTCTCCTCAAATTTACCTTTCCGAATGACCGCCAAGTCCTTATTCTCACTCCCTCTTTGGAGGTTTACCGGGACGGTCCGGGAAAATTTTTCGGGCCGAAAAAACCGCCACGGGAAATCTAAGCTTGCCAGCCCAATTCATTTGAGATATAGTTTGAGAATTATATCTCAAGCCTTGGAGATCTTTCAAACCACCGGCCCCCTGAACCAAGAGACCTGCCTGGTCCCAGCATAAGTAATTCCTCCCAGAAGAAGGCCTCTGGAACATTGGCCGCCGGCTGTCCTGAAATCCGCCCCAGCTTTCACCAAAGCCTATCAAGCAAATCCCGACCAGCAGTATGATCTGCGGGTAATCCCCTGATAGATCGGCTAACGTTTTCGGACCGCTACAGTCAGATATCCAAGTGCCAACAGCAAATACAACCAACAAAAAGGAGCGCCGTATCTCCATGACCACCATCATCACATCTTTAAGGGAGAGGACCTTGGGATAACCCGGGCCTCCCTGGCCCTAACGGTCTTATTGTTTCTCTCACCAGGTGCGGTCAATTCGGACAATCCTGATACTAATAAATGGTGGGAGCAGGCCCCACCCCCGGTGGTTCACGGTAAGGTCATGCCGTCCCACTGGTGGGAAGAGGCCAAGCGCTCGAGCGAGCGTTATAATGTCAACCCTTTCCTGGTGGCCGCAGTGGCCTGGATCGAAGGCAACGGCTGGGACAGCGGCCGGATCGGCAACAGCCCCTTCTGGGGCCCCATGGGGATCAACGAGCAGTGTAAGGTCCCCCGCTGGAAACTCCGTAACGACCTGGCCAACATCCGGGTAGGCACCCGCGCCCTCAGGGGCAAGGCTCCGGAGGTCCTGAAGCGCTACAACGCCGAGTGGTACAAAAACCACTACATCAGGGACGTTATGGCCCTGAAAAGGCAGTTGGAGCGGGAGGCCCGGGTGGAAGTGGATCTCACTCCGGCAGGCAAAGGCAGGGGATCTTCCCAAAGGAGGGGATAAAAGCCGCGGGGCATCAGGTCTTTGCGGTAAATGTGACAGAATCCCTTCGGGGTGAAAATCGAACCTTTATCTCTCAAGGGCGGTCACAGTCCATAGTGGCTGCCCTTGAGTTATTTAAGCCTCCCTAATCTCTCCGGAATTCACCCCAAAATTCAATCTTGACAGTTCCCCTGAAAATCTGCTATGACCAAGTGGTCATATGGAAGAACTGGTCCTGTCCACCTTTGCCAACCTACCGCCCGCCAAGCAGGAAAAGATTATCGAGGCGGCCCTGGATGAGTTTGCCGATAAAGGCTACCAGCCCGCCAGCGTCAATGTCATGGTGTCGGCTTCGGGCATTGCCAAGGGGTCCCTGTATCAATATTTCAAGGATAAAAAATCCCTTTTCCTGTATGTGTTTCAGGTGGGCATCGGCCTGGTGCGGCGTACCCTGATGCGGGTCAAGGAAGAGACCGCGGAGCAAAATTTTTTCCATCGTATGGAGCAATCCCTGCTGGCGGGGGTAGATTTCATCCACCGTCACCCCAAGATCTATCGGATTTATCTAAAAATTATGTTCGACCAGCAGGTGCCCGAGCGTGACCGCCTGCTGGCCGCGGTGCGCCGCTTTGCGGCCGATTACCTGAGTTCCCTGGTGCGCCAGGGCAGGGCCCGGGGCGAAATCCGGGCCGATATTTCTATGCCCTCCCTGATTTTCATGCTGGATGCCTTGCTGGACCGGTTCCTCCAGGCGGTTTGCGTCCCCGCGTTCGACGTCACCTTAAACCTTGATCAGGCTGGTGCCGAAGAAATCAGAGAGCGGGTCCGGGAATTGGTGGGCATTCTCCGCCAGGGCCTGGCCCCGTGAGGGGGGGAAAATTTTTTTGGGCCACTTATGACCAGGTGGTCACATGGAGAAACGTATGTCTGAGGCACAGCTAAACTTTACCGATTCTCAGCTTGAGCCCCTGTATGAAAAAGTGGCGGCCCAGGAAAGGCTGAACCGCGCCGACGGTCTCACCCTGTACCGCTCCGCGGATCTTTTGGGAGTGGGTTTTTTGGCGGACCTGGTGCGGCGGCGGCTGCATGGCCGCAAAGCTTACTACATTTACAACCAGCACCTCAACTACTCCAATATTTGTGTCAATGGCTGTAAGTTCTGCGCCTTCGGCAAGACCGCCGGGGAGCCCGGAGCCTATGAGATGCCCCTGGAGGAAATTTTTCGCAAGATCGAGGCGCGCCTGGCCGAGCCCATCAGCGAAATTCATATCGTAGGGGGCCTGCATCCGGATCTGCCCTTGGCTTATTACCTGGACATGCTCCGGGGCATCAAGGCCCTGCGCCCCGGGGTGCATCTCCAGGCCTTCACCGCGGTGGAGATTGCTCACCTGGCCGAGGTGGCCGGAATAAACCTGGCCGATACCCTGGCGGCCCTGAAAGAGGCGGGGTTGGGGTCGCTGCCCGGCGGCGGCGCCGAGGTTTTTAGTCCGCGCATCCGGGGTGACCTGTGCCCCAAAAAGCTCTCACCGGCAGGCTGGCTCGAGGTCTCCCAGACCGCGCACCGCCTGGGACTGAGGACCAACGCCACCATGCTTTACGGTCATGTGGAAACCAGGGAGGAACGGGTGGACCATTTGCTCCGTCTCCGGGAGGCCCAGGATGAAACCGGAGGCTTTCTGACTTTTATTCCTCTGGCCTTCCATCCCCAGAACACCGGACTGGAGGACCTCCCTGAAACCACCGGCTTTGACGACCTGAAGAACCTGGCCGTGGCCCGCCTGCTGCTGGACAACTTCGATCACATCAAGGCCTTCTGGATCATGATCGGCCCCAAGCTGGCCCAGCTTTCCCTGGCCTTCGGCGCCGATGATATCGACGGCACCGTCATGGAAGAGCGCATCACCCATATGGCCGGGGCCCAAACCCCCATGGGTCTGAGCAGACAGCACCTGCTGCACCTCATCCGGGAGGCGGGCTGTGAACCGGTGGAAAGGGATACCTTGTATAACGTTATTCCTTCCTAAACTGAAACCTTAAGAGCCTCTGGCAAATATCTCAAATCTGTCATTCTGAGGGAGCCGCAGGCGACCGAAGAATCTAGATCCTCCGCTTCGCTCAGGATGACAAAGATGACTTTTGCAAGAGCCTCTTAAGTAGCGTAAAAAATTTCCTCTAATTCCGCCCTTGCCCAAATGGGGGTTAGGGAGGATTTATAAGTATGTCCAGATAGTTAGTCAATAAATTACGAGCTCTGATGCAGCAGAATTTGACCGAGAAAATCAAAGCTGGCGAGCGCCTGCAAGTAGAGGAAGCCGCGGCCCTGTGGGACCTGGATATTCTCACCCTGGGCCGCCTCGCCGACCTGGTGCGCCGGCGGTGGCATCCGAAGCCCATGGTCACCTATGTGGTGGACCGCAACCTTAATTACACCAACGTCTGCATTTCAGGTTGCAAGTTCTGTGCTTTTTA
>CAZLRL010000020.1:0-15200 GCA_964561645.1 uncultured Desulfobacterales bacterium | reverse complement strand
ATGATCCCCAACGCGCCGCTGGGGGTGGCGATCCCGATGCGAGGGCCTTTCAGCACCGGCAGCTTCCGAAAGGCCTGGACCTGGTCCACCAGGTCGGCAGCCCCCCGGGCCCGGGTGATTCCGGCCCGGGCAAACGCGGCGGCAAATACCGCGTCCTGCCCCACCAGAGAGCCGGTGTGGGACAGCGCCGCCTGCGCGCCCGCGGCGCTGCTCCCGGTCTTCAGCACCACCACGGGTTTTTCCCGGTTCACCCGGTGGGCCGCCTCCAGAAACCGGCGCCCCTCCACCAGGCCTTCCATGTGCAAAACAATCACCCGGGTCTCATGATCATGTTCCAGGTATTCCAGCACTTCGGTAAAACCCACGTCCGCGGCGTTCCCCAGATCCAGGGCTTTTCCTAAAGGCCCGGTAAAGGACTCCGAACCCACTTGCGGCGCGCCGCTCTGGGCCACGAGTGCAACCGGCGGCGGGTGCGGCTGCCGCTTGACATCCACAAACGCGGTGGTAAAGCCAAAAAACGCGTTCATACTGCCCATGGTGTTGGGGCCCACCAGCAGGGCCTCATGGGAGCGGACCAGGGAGACCAGTCGGTCCTGCAGCTCCCGGCCCATGGCGTCCGCATCGGCCAATCCCTGGGAGATGACCACAAAGCGGCGCATGCCCTGGGCCAGGCATTCCTCCACCACGGGCACCACCCGGTCCCGGCCCAGACTGATGACGGCCAGCTCGGGAATCTCCGGCAAGTCCTCTACCCGGGCGTAGGCCTGATAGCCCAGAATCTCCGGGGCCTGGGGATGAACCAGATAAATCTTTCCCTGATAGCCGTAGCGCAGCAGCATCTCCAGGTTATTGTAAGCTCCCACACCGGTCTGGCGGGAAACCCCGATGAGCACCACCGATGCCGGGTTAAAAAAAGCCTCCATATTCCACGTCTCCGCAGTGTTCAGCAGTCAGCAGTTAGCAGTCAGTAAAGAGAATCTGGAACCGCATAGGTCATACAAAGTTGCTGTCATACAGGTAACAAGATGTAGCCGCAGGCTTCAGCCTGCGCCTTGGGCACGGCAAGCCGTGCCCCTACAGTAAAATTACTTGTCTGACGGCAACCAGGTATCAAATGTGCCCAGCGAATGATTTCCGGGAAAAACGGGCCTCTTGCCTATTTTCACAGGCTGGAGGCCTGTGCTCCCGACTTACCGGGTTGGGAAAAAGGTTTGGGAGAGGGGCAGGAACCCCGGTCCCTGCCTCCCCCCACCTAAATTATTTCTTTGCGGAGCACAGGGAATAATCTGATCACTTTTCGCCATTGTCCGCGCAGCTTCGCTATGACAAACTAATATAATACCTTCGCCGCCAGGGGGAAAGCCTGTCATGCAGGAAGATCGGATTTTTTCACCGTTTGAGCTCAAGGGCTACCGGCTCCGGAACCGGCTGGGAGTGGCCCCCATGACCCGGATGTCCTCGCCGGGGGACAGCATCCCCCGGCAGGACGTCCTGGACTTCCTGGTGCGCCGGGCCCGAAACGGCGCCGCCCTGGTGTACACCGAGGCCGTTGTCACCGACTACGAGAGCGCCCAGGGCTACCCGGGGCAGGCCCGTCTGGTCACCCAGCGGCAGATCGACGCCTGGCGCCCGGTGGTGGAGGCCATCCGGGACGCGGGCGCGGTGTCCATCATGCAGATGTTCCACTGCGGCCGCATCGCCTGGAAGGAGATCAATCCCGCCGGGCGCACCCTGGCGCCCAGCCCCCTGGTCCCCCGGGAGGTCAACCACCTCACCGGCAAAACCTACCCCGTGCCCGATGAGATGAGCCAATTCGACATCGACCACGTCATCCTGGGGTTCGTGGAAACCGCCCGGGGCGCCATTGCCGCGGGCTTCGACGGCGTGGAAATCCACGGCGCCCACGGCTACCTGATCAACGAGTTCCTCTCCACCTATACCAACCGGCGCACCGACGGCTACGGCGGCTCCGCGGCCCACCGCTACCGTTTTTTACAGGAAATCATCCAGGCGGTGGCGCCGGTCATCCCCGACGACCGCCTGCTCACCGTACGCCTCTCCGATTGGGGGGTGGTGGACATGGACGTCTCGCTTTTGGGCCCCCAGGACGAATACCAGGAGCTCATCCGCCGGGTCTCGGCCGAGCCCATCGACGCCATCTCCGTATCCACCTATGATTTCAGGGAAAAAGCCTTCGACACCAACAAGAACATGTCCCAGATCACCCGGGAGGCCACGCCTCTACCCATCATGATTTGCGGCCAGATTTATGACCGGGCCACCGCGGAGGAGGCTTTGCAGGACGCGGATATCGTGCTGAGCGCCAAGTCTATGCTCTTAAATCCCAACTGGGTGGAAGAGGTGCGCCAGGGGAGGCCTTTGCGGCCCTATAGCTCGGCGGAGGCGGACATCGCCTACACGGAGACACCCCTGCCTTGACCGGGGCAGCCGCGGGCGCGGTTATTGCGGCCTCGCCACCGGAATCAGGACCTCGTTGCGCCTCAGAAACCAGGGCATGAAAGGCGGATTGTACCTGGCCCAGACCGGCTCCCCCACCACCTGAAGGCCCTTTTTGTCGATGAACTCCCGCAGTTCCCGTTCCCTGGCCTCATAGCGCTTTTGGCTCCAGGTCCCCGAATATTGGTTTACGGCCATGAGGCGCCCGGGTACTTCGGCCAGCTTGACCCTGGGGTCCAAAGGCTCCGGCAGGGTTTCCATGGTATACGAGGCAGGCATGACAAAACTGAGGCGCCATTTGCCATCTGCCTTTTCCTGGCCCACGGGCGCGGTCATGGGGATTTTTTCGGACGCGGCCTCCTGGGTCACCGGCGCGGTCATGGGGATTTCCTGTTTCTGGCGGTTTTTCCCCTGGATGTAGTCAAACAAGCGCCTGAAGCCCACGTTCCCCACCTCCCGGAAATCGCCTTCCACCAGGGTCTCGGCCACGATGTAGGGCTGATACTGCCGGAGCTCAAAGTCGCCGCTTTCCTCCACCACTTTATATTGCGGTTCTTGGATGGCCATAAGATGAGCCGGATAAAGGGTGGACCCCAGGATAAGGAAACCAAAGACCAGGATAAGGCTGGTTAGCAGCCGCTTCTGTTTCATGTTTTTAGGCCCCAGAGTTTTTAGTCCCACAAAAAATATTTAGGCCTTTAAAGTAAAATCTTTCCTGGCATTTTCAAGGGGAGGTTTTTCTTCGAGAATTAATTATGGTGGCAGCGCCTGCCTTACCTTACGCAGGGTTCTCGAAAAACCGCGTCAAGGCCGGGTGGCACAGGTGTCCTCACCTGTGCCTACAAGCGGTTGCAAAACCTCAAACTGGCTGCAGGCTTCATTCTGAGCGCAGCGAAGCATCTCGCCTTTTCAATAGCTTCTAGTCTGAATTGCTTCGGAAATCCGCGGCAGGAAAATTTTCGTAGGGGAAATTCAAGGCGCGGAGGAGGCCCTTTTTTTCCACAGGCTGGAAGCCTGTGCTCCCGCTTATTTATTTAGAACGGGAGGACGGGCTTCCAACCCATCTATCACGGGCAGGATGCCCGTGCCGGTGAACCGGGGCTTGGGAGCAACAGTGTAGCATGATGTAGACACGAGGCTTTAGCCTGCGCCAGCACCGGCGAGACGCCGGTGCCACCGGGGATCTTGATCCCCTCGCTTAAAGGTAAAGCCTTGACGGATATCTTAGAGGGGAGCAGATGGCCTGCGGCTGGACACCTTATAAAGGAAATTTTGGTGGCACAGGTTTTTTTCCTGTGCCGGCGCAGCCTTAGCCTCGCGGCTACAATTTTTTCCGGATCGGCTGTCATCTGAAAAGAATTTACTGGAAACTACTAATCTTGCCTTCTTTCCACAGGCTGAGAGCCTGCGCTGCCGAGTTAATCCCCGGCATAAATCTCCTGGCAGTGGGTTTCCCGGGTCAAAACGGCCATGAGCACCGCCACGGCCAAAGCCCCGATCAGAAAGGACAGGGCCACCCGATAATCCGCGACGGTCAAACTGCCGGCCGCCCCCGCGCCGTGCCGGCCGCCGGACAGCCAACCGATGATGGGCAAAAATATGGCGGTGCCGCCGGCGCACAGGGTGTTGGCAAAGCCCTCGGCCGCGCCCGCCGACCCCGCCGGCCGGATGTCGTGGGCCACCGAATAGCCTAAAATCAAACCGTTGCAGGAAAAGCCCTGCAGAAACAACAACACATACGTCGCGGTCAACGGGATTTTGGGACCATACACCAGCACCACCATGACCGCCAGGGCGCTGATGGAGGCCATGAGCATGGGCAATTTGCGCCGCCGCAGCCGGTCCGAAAAGGAGCCGTAAAAGATGGCCCCGAAAATGCCCCCCACAAAGAGCATGGACACCGCGCCCGCGGCCTGGACTTCACTGATGCCGTACAGCTTCTGGAGGTAGGACGGCCCCCACACCGCGCCGAAGGCCGTAAAAGTGATGTTCATGGTGGTGATAAACACCCCCAGAATCCAGAACTGGGGCCGGGAAAACACGTGCTTGAGGTCGTTGGCGCTCTTTTTCAAACCCCGTTCATTGCCCTCTTTCTCATGCCAGGTCACCGAATCCTTGGGGTGGTCCCGCACCACCAGCAGGATGAGCAGGGCCATCCCCACGCCCAGGGCGCCGGTGGCCACCAGGCTACCCCGCCAGCCCACATCAGCCACGATCGCCGCAAAGGGCGCCGACCCCACAATAGCCCCGACCATCCCCAGCGTACTGGTCAGACCGGCCAAAGTGGCGAACCGGCTGGCCGGGAACCAGTTGGAAACGAGTTTCAGGGCGCTGACATAGGAAAAGGCCGCACCGAACCCCACCAGCAGGCGGTAGGTCTCCGCCTCCCCGAAGGTGCCTGCCTTGGCCAGCAGCAGATTGCCCCCCGCGGCAAACAAGGCGGCCACCACCAAGGCCCGGTGGGGGCCGAAATGGTCCACGATCAGCCCCACCGGAATCTGCATAATGGCATAGGAGTAAAAGTAATACGCCGACAGGGTCCCCAGGGCCGCGGCCGAAACACCGAAGGCCTCAATCAACGAGGGCCCGATAATCCCGGGGATCACCTGGTTGATGTAATCGTAAAAGAAATAGGACGCGCCGATGCCCCAGATAATCCAGGGCAGCGCCGGATGCTGCCATTTAGCTTTGGTTGGCATGAAATCCCTCGGGTCTATAGGCTATTGCGAATTTTTTTTGCCGTCATCCTGGACGAACTATCATGACCTAAAAATAACAACCAAGGATGAAAAATGTAGAACCGCCGCCCCCGGCGGTTTTTACGCCGGCGAGGGCGCCGGGGCTGCATTTCAGACAAATGGGAAGAGGCTTCGCCCAGGGGTTGCTGATGCTATTGGCATCCGGGGGCCGGAGTTTTTTAACAGGAAGAGGGCGTGCCCCGCACGCCGGTCGGCGGCGGCCACGGGCCGCTCCATAAATCCCCGGACCCTTTTTTGTCATTCTGAGGGAGCCGCAGGCGACCGAAGAATTTAGATCCTTCGCGGCGCTCAGGATGACAAAAAATGACTTTTGCAAGAGCCTCAAAGGATTCACTTAATTAGGAGACACAGCCCTTAGTTCTTTTCCTGGCTACGCCTCTTTTCCAGCGCCATGGTCAAAAAATTATACAGATAGGGCTTGGCCTGGTTATAAGAAACATTGATCTCGGCGTGGAACTGCTCCCCATAGAGAAACTTGGCCTTGCTTTTGAGGGCCTGGACATAGGTGGACTCGGCCAGCACTTCATAATGCTCCGGCAGATGGGCCACCGACCAGCTGTGCACTTCGGCGCCGATAAAGGGATTGGGCATGCCCTCAAAAATCGGGTCCTTCTTGATGATCTTGACCGGATCGATGCTCTTGAAGGCCTCCAGGTCCAGGCTGGTGATATCCAGCCAGCCCATGGCCCGGACATAGGTATAGCCGTAAGCCATCACCGTCAGCTGGTGGCCGCAGCAGATCCCCAGCAGGGGGATTTTCCCCTGGCGGATGATCTCGAATTCACCGTTGTACTCAAACATGGGCAGGTTCTGGTAACCCGCGTCGCTGCCGCTCAGGATAATGGCCACGGGCTTTTTCTTGAGCTTCCCCACCATCTCCAGGGAGACCTCGTGATGCGGCACGGTCAGGGTTTTCAGCCCCAGGTCCAGGCCCTCGACATAGTCGGCCAATTCCGTAAAGGTGGCCCCGTTCAGTTGATTGCCGATGAGGAGCACGTAATCTTTGCTCGGGGCCGGGGGCACCGGCGGCTTCCCCGGAGAATAAAGAATAATGGCGTTGATCTGGGGGGCATAGCCGTACCATTCCCGGATCCGCAGCCTAAAGTAGCGGGCCTTGACGGGCTTGATGTCAATGATGTTGCGGTAGGTGTCATTATTGTCCAGACCGGCGCCGGGAATGTCCTCCCAGGCCTGGCCGTCCTGGCTCCTCTGCCAGACAAAATTTTTCAGCCAGCCGTCCGGGGTGGACCGGTTGGAGAGCATCCAGATGCGGCTGATTTTTCGTGATGTGCCCAAGTCGAATTTGACCCAGGGGTTGGGGTTGCCCGGCGGGCAGGGAGTCCAGTAGGTGGCCTGGCCCGGATCGCTCCAGTCGGTGATGTTTTTCACCTCACCCCCGCTGGAGACCTCCACCGTCCGCACCGGCACCCGTACCAAATTCATGAACGCGTCGTCGGACGCGGTATCCAGAAAAAACCGGGACCGGGCCCAGGGCCCCTTGGCCCCCTGGCCGTCCACGGCCCGCACCCGCCAGAAATACCTGGTTTTATCGGACAAAGCGTCCTTTTTGTCCACCATCTTGCTGGTGATATGCCGGTCGGTTTCAGGCACCTTCTGATAGGTAACCAGAGCCTTGCTGTCAAAGGTGGGCGTGGTGTCGAGCTGGATCACGTACGTTCTTTTCCCCTCCCCGCCTGCGGCATTGTAAAAGGTAAGCAGGGGCCTCGTGGTGGTGGCGATAATGTCCAGAGTGGGGTTGTTGGTCAATTTCGGAGCCGTGAGGGGCGGCGCCGCTTGAAGAGGATAACTGAACGCCACCAGGCACAGGATAACCAGCAAGGCTCCCCAAAATCGTCTCATTTTACCTCCTTGGCTTGGGTCCGGGCGGTCGGGCCGGAATAATGGAACTTATTGTAAAAACTCATATTTCGGTTTTTTTTGTCATTCTGAGGGAGCCCAGCGACCGAAGAATCTAGACCCTTCGCTGCGCTCAGGGTGACAAACACGACTTTTTGCAAGAATTCCCTTGATAATCCTTATCCCCTCTCCCCTGAGGGAAAAATTCAGGGGGGAAAGAAAGTTAATCTCCTTCATGCTCCCGGTAATATGCGACATTAACCTGGGACACCACACCAGTGGGTCAAGCCAAGTTTATATCTCCTTGAGATTACTGCGAAAGTAGCTGCCTCCCTCCACCCGGCTTTCTTAAAAAACCCATCTTAGCAAATTAAGAGCTGGAAATGTGGATATATTTTTCATCGGAGCAGGGAGAATTGTTCTTTAACCACGGGCATATTACTGCTGTCCTGGAAACACGGCCATCTCGCGGACTGGACAGGGGAAAAAAGCGGACTTACCTTGATATTTCGGCCTGAAACTGTGAGCTCCAAAGAATATGCCTCAGTATCAAAAAATTCACCCTTCACCAACCCCTTCCTGGCCTATGCCCTCCTGGCCTCCACCTTTGCCCAGATAGCGGTGATTTACGCGCCGCCCCTCCAGTGGGTCTTCCGCACCGTGCCTCTGAACGCCTATGAGTGGCTGCTCATCCTGGGCCTCTCCTCCAGCGTCATCTTGGTGGTGGAGATCGACAAATGGCTCCGGCGCCGGTTCGGCCGTTCCCCGGCCCACCACCTCGGTCAGACCTGAAAAATGGAGAACCGTCGCCCTCCGCGGTTTCCACGCCGGCGAGGGCGTCGATGCTACATGTTCATACCAAAGCGGCATTCAAAAATGCCGTCCGCCGCGGTCTTCAGGGGCGGGCGGCCGTAAATCTCCTCCTGCCGGCCGAGCAAAGCCGGGAACAGGGCGGCATCGGCGGGGTTGCCCCGGGGGATGACGCAGTCCAGGATCAGGCCGGAGCGCCCGCCGCTCAGAAAAATCTTAGCTATATAATTTTACACAAATATTTCTACTCTGAGAAACCCAGACAAACCCAGGGCATCAAACGGTGACCACAGGAACCTATGAACATCCTTGATCTGCTTCAGGGCGATGGCCACGAAATTAAGCGAGTCGCAAGCACTAATGGCGGTGAATTTGCTGGACCATGTCCTTTTTGCGGGGGAGAGGACAGGTTTCGAGTCTGGCCTCAGCAAGGGGAAGGAGGCACGTATTGGTGCCGGGGATGCGACTGTCGCGGTGATGCAATTCAATACCTCCGTGATTTTCGCAAAATGGGTTTTCATGACGCCTGCCGCTATGTGGGGAAGGAATTACCCCCCAAGTTTACTTCTTTGTCCGGCAAGAAATCTTCCCCCCTCTTTGTCCGGCAAAAGGGGCTAAAGGGCCTTCAGAGACCTGGCAAGCAAAGCCAAGAGATTGTTGGAAGGTACAATCGGCCGGGTCAAAAGAGACCTGGGCATGGTGGCTGAAGAAGTTTTCTCAGGCTCATAGGTGGCCGTCCATTGAGGGTAAAGACATTGCCGAAATGCGGGAAGCTGGCGTCGATATAAAAGCATGGGTTGAAGTTGGAATTCAAAATGCCACAGATGCCAGTGGAAAACGAGATCCTGAAATCATTCAACCAACAGTAGCTCCTTCACCATCGAGGAGCGGGAGGCCATCATCGAGGGCTTCCGGGAATATGCGCCTCTGTATGTGAACTATGTGATCTGCGCCTTCTGGACCGGCTGGCGCCCCAATGAGGCTTGTGCCCTGACCTGGCCCCGGGTGGACTTCCAGCAAGGGAAGATTCTCATCCGGGAGGGCCGAGTCCTGGGAGTGAGCGGCATCCCCAAGGCCGCTGGAAGCTTGAGGGACATTGATATGCTCCCCCCGGTGGTTCAGGCTTTGACTGACCAGAAGGCTTTAAGCTGGCTGGTAGGAGGTTATGTTTTCCTGGACGAGAAGCAGGAACCAGTGCACCAGGAACTCTTTAGGCAGAAGATTTGGGCGCCGATGCTGAAGCGGGTAGGGGTACGCTACCGGCCGCCCTATCAGATGCGGCACACCTTTGCGACCCTGGCCATCTCGGCCGGGGAGAACATCAACTGGGTGGCCCGGATGCTGGGACACAAAAGTCCGGTAATGACCTTGGAGAGGTACAATCGTTATGTACCGAATCTAACCCGGGAGGATGGCAGGGCACTCTTGGCGGCGGACGAAAAGGCGAAACGTTCGGGCCCCCCTGAAAGAATTCAGGAGGAATATCAGTAGGATAAGGCGTGTTTTGGTAGTCCCAACGGGACTCGAACCCGTGTCTCTGCCGTGAGAGGGCAGTATCCTAGGCCGCTAGACGATGGGACCACAAAGTGTAAATTTATCCGAGGTTACTGAGCCTGTCAATGGGTCAGGTGCGTTTACAGGGGATTTCCGCCAGACCGGACCCTAACCTCCTGTTTGCCCTGCTTCTGCCCTAAAGCCGCGGCCCGCCCCTCCAGCCGGGCCAGATCATCCGGTTTATTGAGGTTGATGAAGCTGGCCCCCTCGGGATCGAAAGCCCTCCAGGTTTCAGCCTCCCAAACCTGGGGCCGAACTCGCTCCAGGAAGGCCATGAAACTTTGGTTTTGTTGCAGAAAATCCTGGACCCGGGGCAGAAGCCGGGCAGCGTATAAACCTGGAAAAGGCTCCAGGCCCCGCGCCGAGCGGCAGATAAGGGCCGGGCGGGAAAGGTGCCCGGCCGCCCCGGCCAAAGCCGCGGCCAGTTTGGCACTGAGAAAGGGGGCATCGGCCGAAGCCAGCAGCACCCAGGGAGTGCGGACGTAGAACAGGGCCGTGGCCAGACCGCCCACCGGCCCCAGAAAAGGCACCAGGTCGGTAACCAGGGGCAGACCCAGGCACAGGTGGGCCAAAGGGTGATTGGTGACCAGCCACAGCTCCGCCACCGCCGGCCGCAGGGCTCCGGCCACCCAACGGGCCAGGGGCTGGCCGTCCAGCCTCAGGGTCACTTTGTCCCGCCCCAGGCGGCGGCTGCTGCCACCGGCCAGGATGGCGCCGGTAACCTCCGGGGCGCCCGTGGCAGTCTCACTTCCGGTTAAGATAGTCATAAAGCCACTGACTCAATTCTTCCACCTGCTGCGGCTGAAAAACCGGCAGCCGGGAGTCCACCGGCTCCTCGCTGACCAGGGCGATGAGGTGCGGATAGTCAGGCGCCTCGGGCGGGTCCTCAGGCCCCAGCACCGCCACCTTGGGGAGAGGTCCCCGCTTGTAGCCCTCCACCAGGACCAGGTCGGCCGCGGCCGTGAGAGTAGGCAGGACCTCCTCCAGGGGAGGCTCTCCCGCAAAACTGCGGGTCACCTGCACCAGCCCCGGCGCGGCCAAAGCCACGGTCCGGGCCCCGGCCTGCCGATACCGCCAGGTATCCTTGCCCCGGTCCCCCCGGTCCAGGCCGGCATGGTGGCTGTGTTTGAGCACCGCCACCTTGAGGCCCCGGGCCGCCAACCTGGGGAGCAGACGGCAAATAAGCTCGGTTTTGCCGGACTTGGACCGGCCCACAAAGGCAATGGCTTTTATAGCGGCAAAAGCGTGGTCAGCCTGAACAGCGGTGGGCTTCGGAGGGAAGGTCATTCCGCCGAGGGGAGTTTTTCCAGGATTTTTTCCTTCTTCACATAGCGGTTGAGATAAACCGCGCAGCGCTCGCAGGGCCCGTTACACAAAGTTTCCTTGTACTCCCGCACCTCGTAGCAGGGCCTCCAGGGCAGTTGAAAGGCCGAACATTTTTCCTTGTCCTGACAGTCGAAAATGTTCCAGCAGGGGGCCAGCACCATGAGGTTGCGCAGACAGGCCAGCGTAAAACCCCGGTCGTGGATAAGATGGTTAATCTGCTGAATCTGCCTGACGTCGAAGGGCGAATAGAGGCGGTTATTGGTGTTCCTTTCCCGGACGGGCTTGATAAAACCTTCTTTCTCGTATTCCCGGATGCGCTTCTGGGAAAGGTTCACCAGCCGGGAGACGTCATTGATCAGGTAAAGATCTCCCAGACGGATTTGCTTGTTTTTTCCTCGGGGCATGGATCATTCTATAAGAAAAAAGGTTTAAGCGTATAATACTCCAAAAGAACCTAAAATTTCAAGCAAAAAGGATAACCTGGGCGACAAGGCCCCCTTATTGGCCTGGCCCGCCGCGAACCGGAAGTTTCTGATTTTACCTGGGATAAGGGGTTAGGATGAGGGGGCCGAAATCCAAGTTCGGTTAGCACCGGCTTCCAGCCCGGGAAAATGTCCTTTTTTCAGAGTGTTTTCGGTCAGGTCGCATTACCTCTCAGGCCCCAAGAGCTGGTGGTTCAACACGATCTCCCGGGCCTTGGGGCCGCAGGTTAACACCAGATCAAAGGCTGACAGGTTGGCCAGAAAATCCCCCCACAGTTGGGGATAAACAGGGGCCACATAGGTAAAGGGACGCAGTTCAATCCCGGCCTCGGCGAAAAGCTCGTTCTCCAGGTATTTTTTGGCCGGCGCCAGAGTCAAAAAGATGGTTGCGCCCAGGACCCGGCAGAGTTCCAGGAGAAGCCCGGTGCCCTTGCCGGTCACCCCCAGCTCGGATTGCAAAACTATTTTGGTGTCCATCTGCAAGCAGCCCATCAGGTAGCGGATCACCGCCACATTCAGGTCCGCCAGCCTGGTAAACTCGGGGGAAAACATTTTTTCCAGAAAGGGGAAATGCTCCTCCAGGTAGGGGGCATGGCCGTACGCGGTGGTCAGGCTGGCCAGGTGCTTCCGGGGCCAGCGCCCCTCCCGGCAAATCTCCACCCGGTTGATTTTTTGTAACCCCAGCCCCTTTTTCCACACCGGCACGGTGAGCCACAGCTCTCCCTGATCATTTTTGAAGCGGTTGCGGCTCAGCCAGGTGGTCCTGAGCGGAAACTGCACCTCATCCAGGAGCACCAAGACATCGGAAAGATAGGCCTTATAAAAAAACCCCGGATAGGGGCAAAAATAGGGCTGATTGGCGGAGATGATCATGGAAAGTAGAAAATATTAGAACGGTATTTGTTGCGTAAAAAACACCATAAAGTGTGGTGGGGAGAGTGGAAGGGCCACTAGCCCAAGAAAGGCTGCCCCAGGGGCAAACGCCCCCCTGCATTATGATTCCCGGCCCGGAGTGTTTATAATGCCGTTTAATAGCTTATATTTTATTTATAGACTATTTTAAGGGGAAGGTAAGAAACAAAATTATGATTGGATATAATTTCATTTTATTCTTATTCTTTTATGCTCTTTTTCTGAAGGAGTGCTCTTAAGCCAACTTCTATATGTGCATACGAAAATCCTTTTGTATTAATAGCACTTGCTCTGTGTTTGCCTTTATGGATTATTTCTACTTGTTTCAATGCTCTTAAGCTAAATCCGCATATTGATTCTCCTGATATGCAGACATCTTCATCCAATAATGATTCAACTCTAAATTTAGTAATTTTAGGATTTAATTCCTCAGAAATACGAGCTGTAGAACGTATTCCCAGCTTAAAAGGGTAAACTAAACAATTCATTTGTGAATCAATACGTGGTGGAAGTGAATAAATTTGCCTAGTTTGTAAAAACAATTTATTACCTTCAATAGACGTACATATATTAGTATGAATCATAGAATTACTCATGGTTTATCTTATTAGTTATAATTTTTATAGATTCTTCAACATTATCAATATCACAATGAAAGATATTAGACAATTCTGATGTCGAATAATCAATTTTAGTATAATTATATAGTATTTCTATTTTTATTGATAATTTTTTTGGGTCAATAGATGCTGGTTTATAGATAAATGTTTTTGCTTCTTGTTCAAATTCTTCCTCAGATAATTGATCCAATAAGAATGCATTATAAACTCCATTATAATCCAATAATTTCTTCTGTGATAGTATAACCTCTACCAAAGTATCTTTAACAAACTTGAAATATTCAAAAATATTACTTAAATATGTCTTGAATTCATGTGTTTCTTTAACAACATAATTCATATCATCTTCATTAGTTCCAGCTAATCTAATCATATAATCAAAACTGCCTTCAGTAGTAGGCTTATCCAACTCCAAAGGCAAATAATCTGGATATTTAAACTTCATATCTTTGTTCAATCCTTAATCTCCGTGTATCCTGCCTGAGCAGCTTTTTCAATGAGCCATTTCCCTATAGAATGGGCACGGTCAGCCCTAAGCAAGAAGCTAACTTGTAATTCTCTTATAAACCTTTCGCCCACTTTCTCAATTTCGCTTGCTTTGGGTGGATCAATTTCCAAGACTATGCTTTCAGGAGGAGTTTGCCTATCCACAAAAAATTCGACTAGAATATCACCTATTGGCGTTACTCCACCAAAAACGCCTGTAGCCGGCAACAACATATAATGTTCAGATTTCACATAAAAAACACGGACTTGCCTAGCTCCTTCCGCCTTTTTAGTCATGGTTATCTCCTCCATTGGTGATAATATTATAACTTAAAATTTTATGTCAAGGTTAGTATTCCTTTTTAAACTATTTAAAACGTTAGGACATTGTGGCCGCCACTAGCAGCCAGAAGCAAGGCCCGTTTCACCTACTCCTAACTCTGCACCTCCTGATAATCCATTTTTTCCAGGGGCTCCCATCTCGCTTCTTCCAGGGCCAATAGCCATATGTTCAACTTGCTTAATTGGCCCATCTTCCTTATTGTGCAAACTTTCTGTCAAGAGTCCGATACTGAATAGCCTCCGCCACGTGGGCCGGGGTGAGGTTGGGTTCTCCTTCCAGGTCGGCGATGGTGCGGGCGATTTTGAGGATGCGGGCGTAGGCCCGGGCGGAGAGGGCCAGCTTTTCCATGGCCGCGCCCAGCAGGCGCCGGGTGTCCCCGGTCAGGGCGCAGTATTCCTTCAGGTGCCGGGAGCTCATGTGCGCGTTGGCGAAGATTTTGGTGCGGGAGAAGCGCTGCTCCTGGCGCCCGCGGGCTTCCAGGACCCTTGCGCGCATGGCCCGGGAGCCGTCCCGGCCGTCTTCCGGCCGGGCCAGATGTTCGAAGGGCACCGCGGGGACCTGGATCTGGATGTCGATGCGGTCCAACAGGGGCCCGGAAATGCGGGAGCGGTAGGAGTTGATCTGGTTGGGGGTGCAGGTGCAGGGTTTCCTGGGATCCCCGAAAAACCCGCAGGGGCAGGGGTTCATGGCCGCGATCAGCATGAAGCGGGCCGGGTAGGTCAGGGAGCTGGTGGCCCGGGAGATGGTTACCAGACCTTCTTCCAGGGGCTGGCGCAGGACCTCGAGAGTGGTCCGTTTGAACTCCGGCAGCTCGTCCAGAAACAAAACCCCGTGGTGGGCCAACGAGACCTCGCCGGGCCTGGGGGTGGTGCCGCCGCCGATGAGCCCGGCATCCGAGATGGTGTGGTGGGGGGAGCGGAAGGGCCGCTGGCGCAGCAGAGGCTGCCCCGGCGGCAGGCGCCCCATGATGCTGTAAATCCGGGAGGTTTCCACCGCCTCCTCAAAGCTCAAAGGCGGCAAAATTGAAGGCAAACGGCGGGCCACCATGGTCTTCCCCGCCCCGGGCGGCCCCACCATCAGGACATTATGCCCGCCGGCCGCGGCCAAAAGCATCGCCCGCTTCACCGGTTCCTGGCCCCGCACCTCCTGGTAATCCACCTCGTCGACGGGCTCCCAGCCCGCGTCCTCCGGGGCCAGGATCGGCGTGGGCGTGAGCGCCTCCCGGCCGGCCAAAAAATCCACCACCTGGGCCAGGGTCTCCACCGCGTAGAGCTCCAGGCCCTGGACCACCCCCGCCTCCCGGGCGTTTTCTTTGGGCACAATCAGGCTCAGGCCTGCGTCCCGGGTGGTGAGCGCCATGGACAAAACCCCGCGAGTGGCCTTGAGGCGCCCGTCCAGGGAGAGCTCGCCGAAGAGCAGATACTTCTCCATACTCTCGGGCGGCACGATCCCCTGGGCCGCGAGGAGCCCCGCCGCCACGGGGAGGTCAAAGCCGGTGCCCTCTTTGCGCACGTCCGCGGGAGCCAGATTTATGGTCACCCTATTTCCAGGAAACTTGTAGCCCGAATTTTTGAGCGCGGCCCGCACCCGGTCC
>CAZLRL010000019.1:0-15450 GCA_964561645.1 uncultured Desulfobacterales bacterium | reverse complement strand
GAAAAAATTTCCGGCCTTACCTGAAAATCGGCCGCGCCGGCCGCCTGGCCCTGACCCGGTTCCGTCGTGGAACAACAAGGGGAGTCTGCAGCGGGACAGCAGGCCGGGGCCGCAATCTCCATATTGGTAATGACCCCGGCGTCGTCAAAGATAAACAGATCTTCCGAATCGCCCGGCAAGGCGTCCAGCGGGATTTCCCGGCTGACCCCCACCGGGAGCAGCTCTCCCCCAGCGGTGACCAGGGCCGCAAAAGGCCCCCGGTACATAACCCGTCTCATTTCCTGGGCGGCAGGCTGCTTGCGGGCTTCATAGGTCAGGGAGAAAAACTGGTGGTCCATGACCAGCCGGTAGGGAAAGCGTTTCAGGACCCGGGCGGCCATAAACCCCGATTCCGCCAGCAGGCCGAAGAGGTCCCGCTCAGTCAGGGCCCCGGCCAGACATTCCCCCCGCAAAACCTCGTCATTCTTAACGGCCGGATCGGGTTCGGTTTCCGTGACCACATCCGAGATGACCAGCCGTCCGCCGGGCTTGAGGACCCGCAATATTTCCGCAAAGGTGCGGCGCTTGTGGCTGGAGAGGTTGATGACGCAGTTGGACAAGACCACGTCAATGGAGGCATCCGGGAGGGGCAATTCCTCCAGGTAACCCTTTTGGAACTCCAAGTTGCGATAGCCCAAATTTTCAGCCACCCCGTCAGCCCCCCGGGCCGCCCGGGACAGCATGGCCTCCAGCATGTCCACCCCCAGGACCCGGCCCTTTTCCCCCACCAGACGGGCGGCGATGAAGCACTCCACCCCGGCGCCGCACCCCAGGTCTAAAACTGTCTCCCCGGCTTTTAAGCGGGCATCCAGGACCGGGCTGCCGCAGCCGTAGCCCCGGAACCGGAAGGGCGGCGGGATATGGGAGACGGATGCTTCCGGATAACAGACCGGGTTGAGAATGTCCTCTTTGGCGGTCTCGGCCGCGGCCTGGTAAAACTCCTTCACCACGGTGCGGCTGTCGGGGGAGGCCGCAGCCAACAGACAATTGCTGTGGGTCAGGGCCACCGAGCCATGGGCCCCGCAGCTTACCAGAAGATCGCCCATTTTGAGGCGGAGCCCCGGCAGGCCGTTGTCGGCTGGCATGGCTGCCGCCTCCTGAGCGATGAGCCACAAGGCCAATTGTTCGTACAGGGGCAGATAAGGGTCTTTCCCGACAAAATCCCCGCCATGCAGATAACTGTGGTCCGGGTCGCCCCCTCCCAGCAGGAAGCGCCAGGGAGAAGGTAGGCGGGCGGCGGAGGAGCCTCTGATCTTCTGCAACGCGGGGTTGTGCTGCCAGGCTCCGGCCAGGTCGGGGTGCAGATCGGTGGCCAAGTCATCTACCCCCACCAAGGCAGGCGACGGGTAAAGCCGGCCGTCGGGCCCCACGGCCAGGGATTCCCAGGCGCTCCCGGCCCCGTCGTGTTTGGTGCCGCTGGGCGCGAAGATCTGGGACTGCAAGGCCTCCAGGTTGTCGAGGCTGATGCCGGCCCCTTGAGCCCGCGCGGCCGCTTCCACCAGTCGGGGGAAAATGACTGCCGGCGGGGCAAACCTTGCGGCCTCGCCCCGGCCCCGCACGAAATACCACATAAAGTGGAGGTTGCCCGCGCCCGTCTCGGCGGCGAAATCCACCAGACCCGGCATATCCTCCACATTCTCGGCCGTAACGCACATGGACAGGGTGAAGGCCAGGTTATGGGATTTCAGCCAAGCCAATTGCAGGGCCAGGGCCTCAAAGGCTCCCCGCCCCCGAATTCGATCGTGATTCCCGTCGAGGCCATCGACGCTGATCTGAAGGTGGAACCGGTCCGCGGGCCAGCGGGCCAGGGCTCCGGCATAATCCCCCAGAAGCGTGCCGTTGGTAAGCACCACCACGTGCGCGTCTTCATACCCCAGGAGGCTGTCCACCACGGACTCGAAGTCGGGGTGCACCAGGGGTTCGCCCCCGGTCAAGGCGAAGACCCGGCAGCCCAAGGCCGCGGCCTGGGAGGCTATTTCCCGGACCCGGGTCGCGGCCATTTCAGTCTTCTCAGCCGGGGAGCAGGCGAACAGGCAATGACGGCAAGCCTGATTGCAGCGGTTGGTGATATGAAACCAGAGCTCCCGCAGCTGGTCGGTCACAAGATAATCGGCCCGCCCTTCGTAAGGCCGCACCGGCTCGTCGGGCAGGCGGGCCAGGAAGCGCTGCGCCTGGATATCAAGGCCGTTTCCGCCTCCCCTGACCACCTCCTGCAGGATTTTATCGCCGGCCTCGTTGGGGACAAACCAGTCCGGTTTATCCCCCCTGAGGTAAACGGGAATCCCGTGAAACTCAAATCTGGTCCAGAGATCTTGTTGGAAAGCCATTCATAGCTCCTTGGTTAATTCTCGTCATACCGTTGTTATCATCTCCATCCATGACCGGTTGAGTTACTTTTATAAACACTGAAGCCGCGGGCTAAATATGGAATTTTCCGGAGAACCCGCATAACTTAAAATTTAATCGATATGCTTCGCCCTGACACCCAAGCGTTTATTTCGGTTTTCCCTTTCCTGCCGGTGGCCCGGCCGGCCAGGCCAAGCCTTCCTTAAAAGCCAGCCGCTTCAGCTTGGCCGACAAGTCTTTGGCCTCGGTTATGGGCGGCAGGCAGGCGAAATTCAAGCAGATATAGGCCACCGGGCCTTCCTGGATGGGGAGGTAATATTTCACCCCCGGGACTACCTTCTCCAGAGAAGCGGCGGTCTTGGGGTCCTTCAGCACCAGTATCCGCTCGGGTAGAAAGGAGCCGTAACAATCCCGCAGCATTTCTGTCATCTTGGGATTATCGGGGTCGCCCACCAGGATGAGGTCCAACGGCGGCGTCAGGTACAGGATTTGGGCGCTGAGGAGTTGCGGGAAGGCCAGGGGAGACTTCCGGGCCTGGCCCTGGAGGCGGGTGAGGACGGCCAGGGTCCGGTTTTGGTAGCGTTTATCTTCGGTAAAACGATAGAGTTTCCAGCCGGCCAGCGCGGCCAGGGAATTTCCCGAAGGAATGGACTGGTCGTGGATGCTGGGATTTCTGCCCAAGGGCGTCTTCTGGTCCTTACCTTCGTAAAAGTAGACGCCCTCCGTGGAGTCCCAGAAAAGATCATTCATCCGGTCTACCAGGCCGCGAGCCGCGGTCAGCCAAGAGGGGTCAAAATCCGTCTCAAACAGGTCGAGAAGGCCATTGGCCAGGAAGGCGTAATCGTCCAGAAACGCGGGGACGCTGGCCTGGCCGCCGGCCCAGATGCGATACAGGCGCCCTTCCTTGACCAGGTCCTTCAAGATAAAACGGGCGCTTTGCGCCGCGGCCTGGTAATACCTGGGCTCTCCCAGAACCTGGGCTCCCTGGGCCAAAGCAGAAATCATCAGGCCGTTCCAGGCGACGATGATCTTGTCATCCCGGGAGGGAGGCACCCGTTGGGCCCGGGCTTGCCGCAATTTCCCCAGGGCCGCGGCCAGGGTTTGGCGCACTTCCTCCGCGGGTAAGGCAAAGCGCTGGGCCAATTCGGCCTCGGAAAGGGGCCGGGTCAAAATATTCACCCCTTCGAAGTTACCTTCCTCGGTAACTCCCAGGGCCGCGGCAACTAACGGGGCCGCCTTGGGCCCCACCACCCGCCGCACCTCCTCAAGACTCCAGAGGTAATATTTACCTTCCTGCCCCTCGCTTTCAGCATTGAAAGAGGAAAAGAAGCCGCCGGTGGGGGAGCCCAGATCCCGAAGCACAAAGTCCAGGGTCTCCCGGGCGACCCTTCGATCCAACTCATTACCGGTTATTTGATAGTGAGCCAGGTAGACAGCGGACAACAGGGCGTTATCATAGAGCATCTTTTCAAAATGGGGCACCAGCCACCGGGAGTCCGTGGCATAGCGGTGAAAGCCGCCGCCCAATTGGTCATAGATGCCGCCCCGGGCCATTTTCTCCAGGGTGAAACCGACCATCTCCCGGGCCCGATCTTCCCCGGCAAAGCGGTAGTAATGCAGCAGAAAACCCAATTCCAGGGCCTCGGGGAATTTGGGGGCTGCGCCGAAGCCGCCCTGCTGCGCATCGAAGACCTGGCTGAGGCGTTCATAAGCCCGGGTCAGCGCCTCTTTATCCGGCGCCTGGCCGGCGGCCTGGATCTTTCGCCGGGCCTGGAGTTGCTCTTGCAGGATCTGAGCATCCTTCACCACCTCGGCCCGATCCTGGCGATAGGCCTGGCTCAAAGCCACCAACGTTTCCTTGAATCTCTCCGGCGGGAAATAAGTGCCGCCAAAAAAAGGCTTGAGATCAGGGGTGAGAAAGACGCTCAAAGGCCAGCCGCCGGAGCCGGTGACCATCACCACCGCCTGCATGTAGGTTTCATCCAGATCAGGCCGCTCTTCCCGGTCCACCTTGATGTTGATAAATTTGTCGTTCATGAGCTTGGCAATCTGCGGGTTTTCGAAGCATTCCCGGGCCATGACATGGCACCAGTGGCAGGCGGCGTACCCGATGCTCAGGAAGATGGGCTTGTTCTCCCGGCGGGCCCGCTCCAGGGCCTCCGGACCCCAGGGATACCAGTCCACCGGATTGTGGGCATGCTGCTTCAGGTAAGGGCTGGTCTCTTGGGCCAACCGATTGGCCCGCGCCGACGGGGCCTGGGCGTCACTTTTTTGGGTCTCGGCTGCACCGGACCATGGATTTGCAACTGCCAGGACCAGCAAAGCGAAGATTAACACAAGACTATGTTTCCATCCTGGATTAGTCCTGATTGAAGGTGTACTGTTCATAGCCATCTTGAGGCTCCTTCAAACCCGCGTGATATTAACTCTCGACTCATCTCCACTGACATCCGATCTCTCATCTTTCACAATGAGAGGCGGGGGCGCGGCGCTGATATAACCATCTTTGAGGTTGACCTGGAAAAAAGTGATTCCGTGTTTGGTCTCCAGATGTGCCAGGCAAATGTCCAGGAAATGAAAAACCTCGGTACGGGGCGGACACAGCAGGCATTCCCAAAAATGTAACTTCACGGAGGTTGAATGGTTAATTTCCCGTCGCTGCATCACTTTCTTCATCGGCGCCCCTTTCTAAAGGTAGCTGTGTGATGATAATTTGGGCGTGCAAGAGTGACTACTGATTGGACAACATAAGCCTGGTATAGCCGCTGATGTCGGACAGAATCAGAATGACATTTTGCTCCGGAGAATTTTCCATGGCAGTAATCTGTCTTAATTCAACTTTCACCTTTTTTCATTGGGACCGGCTGCTTACCTCCGCCACGCCAGGTAGCGGCTGAACATACGCTTGAGGGACGGCGTCAAGCGGGTTCGGTTATACAGGTCCCCGGTCTGTCGGATGGCCTCCGCCTGGGTGGGATAGGGATGGATCACTGCGGCCAGGGTCCCCAGCCCCATTTTGCCCACCATGGCGGTGGACACCTCGCTGATCATCTCCCCGGCATGCCGGGCCACGATGGTGGCCCCCAGGATCTTGTCGCTCCCGGCCTTGACCAGGATTTTGACAAACCCTTCCTCTTCCCCGTCCAGAACGGCCCGGTCCACCTCACTGAGAGGTTTGATGAACGTCTGGACGGCAATACCTTTCTTCTCCGCTTCGGCCTCAGACAGGCCCACGTGGGCCACTTCCGGGTCGGTATAGGTGCACCAGGGAACGGTCAGGCCGGAGAGCTTCTTGCGCCCGAAGAACAGGGCGTTTTGGATGACTATACGGGCCGCGGCGTCGGCCAGATGGGTGAATTGATAAGGCAGACAAATGTCCCCGGCGGCGTAGATATGGGGATTGGTGGTCTGCAGCCGATCATTGACGATGACCCCGCGGCCTCTGCCGCCCTCATATTTCACTCCCGCGGCTTCCAGATTGAGGCCCTCCACGTTGGGAGCCCGGCCGGCCCCCACCAGAATCTCGTCCACCTCAATTTCGGCGGTTTGTCCATGGCTTTCGTAGTGCACCACCTTACCGGTGGCCGTCCTGGTCACCCGCACAGGCTTGGCGTTAAGGATGAGTTGAACGCCGTCCCTCAAAAAACTTCTTTGGATCAATTCAGCCGCGTCGGCATCTTCCTTGTTCATGATACGCTCGTGCTTGTGCAGCAGAGTCACCCGGGAACCCAGACGCTGAAAAGCCTGGGCGAATTCGCAGCCGATGGGCCCGCCGCCCAGGACCAAAAGGCGCGCCGGCCGCTCAGTCAGAGAAAAAACCGTCTCATTGGTGAGAAAACCGGCCTCTGCCAACCCTTCGAGGTCAGGATGCACGGCCCGGCCCCCGGTGGCAATGACCGCTTTCTTGAAAGGCAGGGTTTTCCCGCCCACCTCCACGGTGTCGGGTCCCGAAAAGCGGGCTGCTCCCAGAAAAACATCAACTCCCAACTCCTGGAAGCGCTGGGCCGAATCGTGGTGGCTGATGCCGGCCCGCAAGCGCCGCATGCGCTCCATCACTGCGGGGAAATCCACTTCCGCCCCAGGCACGTTCACGCCGAAACGGTCAGCGTCCCGGACCTCGGCCACCACCCGTGAGGAGCGGATTATGGCCTTGGAGGGCACGCAGCCGTAATTCAGGCAATCTCCTCCCAAAAGATGCCGTTCCACTAAAGCCACCTTGGCCCCCAAACCGGCGGCGCCGGCTGCGGTCACCAGCCCCGCGGTCCCCCCGCCGATCACCACCAGGTTGTAGCGGGGTGCCGGCTCCGGATTCTGCCAGTCCCGGGGGCCGACATGGGTGATTAAGGACTCATTGTATTGATCCAAGGGGCTGACTTCGGGCGCCAGGAAAGGCGTGTCGGTTTCCGGGTTTCCGGCCACGGTTTTCATCTCCTTGAGCTGCAGTTTGCGCCGGGCGGACCGCACCAGGAAGGTCAGGATGACCGCCACCACGGCCAGGGCGCCGATCAAAGCCCAGGGCACCCGCCCCTGAGCCAGGCCCTTGGTGAAGGCGTCGGCTCCCACCACATAGAGGGCGGTTCCGGGCAGCATGCACAGCCAGGACCAGAAGACATAGGTCCAGAAAGGCACCCGGGTGAGCCCAAAGCCATAATTGAGCAAATTGAAAGGAAATAATGGCACCAAGCGGGTCAGGGCCACCATGATGGCCCCATGTTCTTCCGTCAGCCGGTCCAGGCGCTGAAATTTTTCATTTTTGGAGAGCCAGCGGACCACCGCGTCCCGGGCAAAATAGCGGCTGATCAGGAAGGCCAGACTAGCCCCCAAAGTAGAACCCAGGCTCACCAGGATGACCCCCAGCACCGAGCCGAACAGCGCGCCTCCGGCGATGGTGATGGCGGAGCCGGGCAGGGCCGCCACCACGGCCGCCACGTAAATAAGCACAAAGACCAGCGGCCCCCAGGGTCCCAGGGTGCCGATCCATCCCCGTATGGCCTCCAGTCGCTCCCCGACGCCGAAAACCCGGGCCAGCACCAGAATGGCGATGACGATGACCAGGAGTAATACCGGCCGCCACCAGCCGCGCGGCTTTCCCGCCGCTCCCCCGGGCTCCGCCCGACTGCCGGGATTCCGGCCTTTGGGATTGCCGTCCTTATTTTTTAGGTTTTCCATGGCGGTTGTTTTCCTTATCTGGCTGACGTTGAGCTACATTTATGAGGCGGTTCGAGGCCTTAATTTCATCCCCAATGGGCCGTGAGTAAATGTCATCGAGAGGGCTTGAGTCACACGGGAAGTCGCGGCAACTGACCCATGACCTGGCTCCCAAGGCTGCAATCCACTACGAAGCCGTGTATGGCTTAGAATTTAATCATTAGGGAAGATAACTCAATGACTTGGGTCAGGAAAAACGGTGACTTTGTCACCGAAGGAAGATGATCAGAATGAGGGAGAAGCTTAAAGGAAGGGAAAAGTCAGGCGTGGTAAAGGTTGACTAATTGTATGGAATTCCTGGCCAGCATAACAGCGCCTCTCCTTTCCAAATCCTTCAAGAGACGGCTCACCACTTCCCTGGCGGTGCCCAGCTCGTTGGCTATGACTTGATGAGTTACCTGTAATTTACCATCTTCGGATTTCTCGATCAGGTAATCAATCAACCTCTCATGCATTCTTTTAAAGGTTACTTCCGTAATTAGTTCCATAACATCTGCGAAAGTCTTATTGATATGAGAAAAAATTAAGTCTATCATCGCTTTATATTGAGAGACATATTCCTGTAATTTTTCCGGTGGAATGATGAGGATTTCAACATCAGTTATTGATACTGCATTAGCCGGATAGGGAGTTTTTGATAAGCTACACCCTGGTGTAAAGATACAAAACTCCCCCGGAACGATAGTGTTCAGAGTTATTTCTCTACCCTCCTTGGTCTTGAAAATTCTCTTCTCCCCGGCAAGCATGAGGAACAAACCCGGACATTGCTGCCCGTCCTGCAGTATCATAGTATTGGGTGGTGCGGTGAGGTACTGGCTCGATAGCAGGATATCATGGACCAAAGCAGAGGGGGCCCTCTGGAAAACAGGAAAGATGCTGAGAAACCTGTCTTTAGTTATCTTTTCTTTTGGCATTCTTTATTATCCTAATATGCCGTCATTCACGCCTGGTCGCTTAAAGTTGACAACGGGCAAAAGTCCAGCCTGGTTAAAGAGGATCAGGGAAACGAAAGTTTGACTAACTGTATGTAACTTCGTGAAAGAATGACTATTCCCTTTCTTTCAAAATCCTTTAAGAGACGGCTCACCACTTCCCTGGCAGTGCCCAGTTCGTTGGCTATGGTTTGGTGGGTGGCATATAATTTTCCGTCTTCGGACTTTTCTATCAGGTAATCAAGCAGCCTTTCATCCATCCTCTTGAAAGTTACTTCCGTAATCAGCTCCATAACGTCTGTAAAATTCTTGCTGATATGAAAAAAGACCAGGTCTCTCATCTCTTGGTATTGAGAGATGTATTCCTGAAACTTATCAGGTGGAACAACGAGCATTTCCACCTGAGTGACTGATTTGGCATTAGCCGGATACGGAGTATTCGACAGGGTGCTCGATGCAGTTAGTATGCAGAACTCACCAGGGTCGACAGTGTACAGGGTTATTTCTCTACCGGTCTCGGTGGCCTTGTAAACCCGTTTTTCTCCCGCCAGCATAAGAATCAAACCGGGACAATACTGCCCTTCTGAGAGCAGCAGGGTATCGGGAGGCGCGCTCATATATTGGCTGGAGGTCAAGATGCTATCCACCAAGGCTGGAGGGGCCTTTTGGAAGGCTGGAAAAACCTCAAGAAGCCTATCTTTGGTTGCCGTTTCCATGGTCAGATAAGCAAGTGCCCGTCACAAAACTGGACGCTTTAATCGGGTGAACCATTTTTTTTATAATTTCAGGGTGATATTCACTTGGCCACCCATCGTTTTTCTTTAGCATGTCGAAAATATTGCTGGAGGGAAAAGAGATTGTATCGCTCGATCAATCTGGGAACTATGAACATGAGGGCCACCATTAAAATTCCTAAGGAGACAGCCAAAGCTTGATTCATAACCAGCCCTGCCCCGAACTGATTGTAGATGAAAGTTAAAGGCAGCATTCCGAAGAAGCTGGCCAGAATAAAGGCCCTGAGGGACATTTTGGTGAGTCCGGCGCCATAACTGACCACATCGAACGAGATAAAAGGAATCAATCGGGAAATAAATATTATCTTAGTGAGAAGGCGATCGGAACACTGGCTGCAAAAATTAATATGTCCCTGAATGAATCTTTCTACGACTCCACGCCCGAGATAACGGGCGATAAGAAAGGCGGCCGCGGCTCCGACGGTGGCGCCCAGCACGGAGTATAAGGTTCCCAGCAGAGACCCGAAAAAAGCCCCCGCCGCCACATTCAAGGGCAGGCTGGGGATGATGGCGATGACCACCGCCAAAGCCATCAGGCACATATAAACTAACGGGGCGAGCCACCCGGCCTTTCCCAAGAGATCATTGATCCGTTCGGGTTTCAGCCAGTAGGCGAGATCCACCATTTGGCAGGTGATCAAAACAATCAGGACCAGACCTAACCCTACCAGAATTTTAAGGAAAATTGAACGGGTTATATCGGTGTTCCGCATCTTCCAGAGACGAAATGATTTTATCACATAAACACTACGCCGAATTACGAAATTCTTCGCTGCGCTCAGAATGACAAAAATTCCTCAATCAGGAGTTTTGCAATAGCTTGTAGGACTTAAGGTCTTGAAAAGACAACTAATAACTGCTCTGCTTACCAGGAACGGCTGAAGAAGACCTGAGCCAGTCCAGGTAGGTTTTATAGAGGCGGGCCGCTTCGGGGCCGCCCAGCGGAGTCAAATATTCCGGGATGCTGAAGGCCATCAGGCCGCTGGTGGAGTATGGTGCGGCCACGGACAACTGGCGCTCGAGTTCGGTCCAGGGGGCGGGTTGGGCTTTGAAAGGCCGGGCGGAGACCTGCCGGAACAGTTCCACCACCACCCGGAATTCCCGGCCCTGGGAAGCCACGGCCTGCTGCAAAACCGGGAGATAAATGGATAGGTCGGCGAGGGACAATTTTTGGGCCCCCACCCCGTCCCGGAACAGGACCTCGTCGATGGGAGCTTCGGACAGCAAGGCTTTCCAGATCTTACCCAGGGTCTGGGGATCGGTGCGGGCGTTGGTAAAGCCGGAGACGGCCAGGCGGGAAAGCAGGGCCTGTCCCAGGCCGTAGAAATGAAAGGTGCAGAGGGCGCGGTAATAAATTCTCAGCACCATGAAAAAGGTATCGGCCAGGATGAGATACCACAGCCAGGTGCCGCGCTCCACCAAAGGCGGGTAACGGTAAGCCTCGGGGGACAGGTAAATCCATAGCCAATACAACAGGATGCCCGTGACCACCACGTAGCCCAGCATGTTGACGTAGCTGGTAAGCAGGCTTTTGCGGTCCCGGAAGAGCATGTACTTCCCGGAGAGACTGCCCTGCCAGCCCAGGTTGGCCCAGCCCTGGAGGCAGATGCCCGCTATCCACCTGGATTTCTGGCGGACCGCGGTCCTGAAGGTCTTGGGAAAGGGGCCGCGGGTGGAGATAAACTCCTGGACTTTGACCTGTCTCCATTTGCCGGTAAAAGGATTCCGCCGGGAAACGTAGCGGTCGATGGCCTGTCTGACGAAAATCGTCTTCAAGCCCAGGGAGGCCAGGCGCAGGCCGATATCGTAGTCCTCGGTCAAGGAATTGATATTGAATAATTGATTCTGGGCCATGGTGGTCATGGCTTCTACGGCCCGGCGGCTGAAAGCACAACCCACGCCGGCCGAGGGCATGCTGTGACTTAAAAATTCCCGCACCACCAGGTTCTTGTAGTGCATTTCGGCGAACTCGTCGCAGTAATGCCCTTCGGTGAATTTGCTCCACTTCGGTTCCAGGGGCAGGACCACCAGCTGGATCATGTCCTTGCGGGGAATCAGATAATTGAAGAGTTTGAGGGACAGGGGATGGACCAGGTCTTCGGAGTCGTCCATCACGAAGACGGCGAATTGCAGGTGGTGCTCTTTTTCAAACAGTTTGATGCCCTGATAGATCCAGTTCAGGCAGTCAGCTTTATTGGTGGGGCCGTCCTTGGGGCAGACGATGCGATGCACGTTGTCGAAGTACTCCCGCACCGCCTCCACTTCCCGCCGGGTTTCCGGGTCGTTGGGGTAGGTGCCCACAAAAATATGGTAATTGGCATAATTCAGGGTGCGGATGGTGTTTTCCAGCATCTGGCGGATGACCGGGGCCTCCTGCCAGGCCGGGATCATGACGGCCACCGGCTGTTCGGCCAGGGCCAGCAGTTGGGTTTCGGTGAGGGGGCGGTATTTCGGCAGGACAAACAGCCGCCGATAGACGCTGCGGACCGCATAATACAAATCAATGAAACAGTCATCCAGGCCGCTCAGGAAAAAGACCAGGGCCACGAACCAGAGCAGGCCTTTCAGGAAGACAAAGAGATACGGCACGTAATCACTGAGACTCATAAGAGGGTTTTACCTCCCCACCACCGCCCCGCGATATAAAGCTGTCGGTCTTTCCGGCGAGATGAGGGCGCCGGAAAACTCGTTGTCCGGTTCGAGCAGAGGCACCTGGCCCCGGGACCAGCGCCGGATAGCATCGACCAGGCGCCGGGCCGCCGGGCCGTCGCCATAGGGGTTGCCGCCGCGGGCCATAAATTCATAGTCGACGCGGTGGCGCAGCAAATTGGCGGTCTCCGTTCGGATGGCTTCCCGCCCGGCGCCCACGAGCCTGGCTATCCCGGTTTGTACCGCTTCCGGCCGCTCGGTTACGGCCCGAATAACCAGCACCGGTTTCTGGAAGGTGGGGGCTTCCTCCAGGACGCCCCCGGAATCGGTCAGGACGAGATAAGCCAGCCGCATGAGGTGGAGGAAAGAAAGGTAATCCAGGGGTGGCAGCAGGTGCACCCGGTCGACCCCGGACGGGAGCTCGAGGACCGTAACCTGTACGTGGGGGTTCAAATGCACGGGATAAACCACCTGGATATCCGGGAACTCCGCCACCAGGTCCTGGAGGGCCAGACAGATATCGGCCAGGTCCCGCCCCCAGGACTCCCGGCGATGGGAAGTGACCAGTATCAGGCGCTGTCCCTCCAGGGGGAGGTCGGCGAGGGGGGAAGCCTGAAGGTCCCAGGGAGCCTCCAGCAAGGCCAGTTGGGCATCCACCACGGTGTTCCCGGTGACCGCGATTTTTGCGGCCGGGACGCCTTCGCCCAGGAGATTTTGGCGGGCCAAAGGAGTGGGAGCAAAATGAAGGTCGGCCAAGACCCCGGTAAGATGACGGTTGGCTTCTTCAGGGAAAGGATTATGGAGGTTGCGGCTGCGCAGGCCTGCTTCCACGTGGCTCACCGGGACCTGCTGGAAAAAGGCGCCAGGGCCGCGGCGCACACCTTGGTGGTATCCCCCTGGACCAGCATCAGGCCGGGCTTATGTTCGGTCAGGATAGACTTCACCTCCAACAGGGCCCGGGAAAAGATATCCGCCAGGTCCTGATCGGGCTGCATGAGATGAAGGTCGATATCCGGCTTGAGGTGGAACAGTGAGAAGACCTGGTCCAACATCTGCCGATGCTGGCCGGTAGCCACCACCAGGGTGTCGAACTCGGCCGCCATTTTTTTCAGTTCCCACACGACGGGAGCCATTTTGATGGCTTCCGGACGTGTGCCGATGACGACAACAATCCGTTCCATAATCCCCTGTAATAAGTACGGTGAGAGGTTTTCTTAAGGAAGGAGGTGTCGGATCAGGTTGAACCCCTGACGGGAGGATTGGCCTGGAAATTCAAGGGAGCCCGCGTCCTTGGCCAATATGGGGCTCCGTCTCCTGCTAACTGAATTTTTTTTGAGCTCGGAACCGGAATCACCACCAGAGCCAGACCAGGGAACCACACCTTTTGCCGAGGCACTGTCTGCTGTCCTCTACTCCAGAGGGATGGGGATAAGCCACCCGGTCCCCTGAAAAAAATTAACTTACAATGAATACTTTTGGGGTCGGCTGCAGTTATGTAGGGCTCTGCCCGCCACCCTTATCCACGCAGATCGGGGGTGTGTCTTACGCGCCAATCTGCAATAGCTGGCTGTGTAGTAATTCCACCACGGCCCTGCAGTTTGGCCCCTGGCGGCCGAATTTGGCCTGCCGGGCACACCCCAAATATGTCACCTGCATTTACCAAATTAAGTGAAATTGGCCGGGGCGTTCGAGGAGTGGACGGGAGGCTTGCGGTCCCCCGTACTACCTCCAAGGACTTCGCTACGGCTGAAAATGCCTTTTTTTCAACTCCCGCCTGGCTGACAATCCCCGGGCGTGAAAAAGGCTTGCGCCGACCGGAGCCCTTGTTTATATTAATAAAATTATGACTACAGTGGTGGTTGTCATTCACATAGTGGTTTGTCTGGCCCTGATTTCCATCGTGCTGTTGCAGCACGGCAAAGGGGCCGGCATCGGGGCCGCGTTCGGGGGCTCCAGCCAGACGGTTTTCGGCAGCACCGGGGCCGCCCCCTTTCTGGCCAAATTGACTGCGGCGGTGGCCATCATCTTTATGCTCACCTCTTTAACCCTCACCTTTTTGGGGCGGCAGCAAGAAACCTCGGTCATGGAGAAATTGCCGAACAAACCGGCTGCCCAGCAAGTGCCGGCACCGGCCGCTCCGGCCCCACCCGCGGCCCCGGCGGCCAAACCGGCGCCGACCCCGGCCCCGGCCAAGCCCGCAAAATGAGTTCAATTATGCCGAAGTGGTGGAACCTGGTAGACACGCCATCTTGAGGGGGTGGTGGGGAGACCCGTGCGGGTTCAAATCCCGCCTTCGGCACCAAATGGGATAAAAAAGGTGTAATCTTAATAGGTTACGCCTTTGTATTTTGGCAGGTTGCGTATAGGTTGCGGCTGGTTGCGAATCGAGGCGATTCACCATGTCCCGGTTGCTTCCTGGGATCAGGTGGCCGTAAATGTCCACGGTTATCTGGATGCTGGAGTGGCCCATTTGCTCTTTCACATACACCGGGCTGGCCCCTTCGGTGAATAACAGGCTGGCATAAGTGTGCCTAATCTCGCACTGCTTTCATCACCGTCCCATCACTCCAAGAGGCCTTGGCCACCAAGTGATGCAGGGATTGATGTTTGGCGCTCACCTGGCCCGGAGCAAGTTGTGCCGCCATGGGTTCGACACTTTTTCGCGCCACCGGCAACAACAGGCCCGTGCAGTACGCCTGAAAAGGTTCCACCCTGTCTACATGAGTCAATGCGGTGGACAGCTTTTCCGCATACGCATGAAACCTGGCCTCGTCGATATTGGGTAAAAGTCCATCTTCCATACACTCAGCATAGGCATAGTTTTCTGGTTTTTGCAACTAAGTTATGACACAGTAGTATTAGACCCTATGAAACTTGAAATAGGGCAAGCATACATTGTATCGAAAGAAGCACCTCTTATGCCATCTCACAGCCCTCCCGATTTTTTTGCGGCTCTAAAAGAAGTGAAACAAATCCCAAAAGGCGGGATTATTAAGATTATAGAGACAGTCCAGAAAAACAGCAGACCATGGTATAAGGTCGTCGTTTTGAATCAAAAAAAGAAAAGAATTGGAAAAGGCTGGATTAATAGCACAGCACTTCTGGGGCAAGAACTTAAAGCGTTTGACTGAATCTTGAAATCCAGCTTGTGAGGCTCTGCCCACGAAAAACTATCTTGTTCATGTTAAATTCGGTTGGGAAAGTATCCATGATCCCAGGCAAGCCACAGGTTTTACCCATAAGGTGGCAGGCGATGGCGGCCCTGGTTCTGGTCCTGCTGGTGAATTTCCTTGCGGGAGCCTGGTCCTGGGCGAGAGACTTCGCCGCGCCCACGGCCGGCCCGGAGGCGGAGAAAACCGAGGAACTGACACCGGACCTGAAGGCGGAGCCGACGCCGAAATCAAAGACCAGGTCCCAAAAAACAGCCGCCCAAAAAAAGTCCCAAACTCCCAAGCTGGCACCGGGCCAGCAGGTGAACCTCA
>CAZLRL010000018.1:0-15545 GCA_964561645.1 uncultured Desulfobacterales bacterium | reverse complement strand
GCTCATGTCCGGATCTGTGAGGGCGTGGGGGTGAAACTCCCCCACGCTACTCGACTTGCTGAATAACTTGGATCATTTCGGAGAAGAAGCGATTCATCAAGTGAATGGTCGCTTCCGGACTTAGGCCTTCCGCTAAGGGGGTGAACCCGCGAATATCCGCGAAAAGAATAACTACTTCCCGTTTCTCCCCGCCAAGACGGGTTGCCCCCGGTCGCTGCAACAATTTCCTGGCTATTTCAGGGTCAACATAGCGACCGAACGTATCGGTGACAAAATCCCGCTCCTTTAATCCTGTCACCATGTCATTGAAGGTCCTGGTCAACTGCCCGATTTCATCCTGGGCTTGCACCGGCAAGGGGTCCCCATAATTCCCTTGGGCTACCCGGGTAGCCTTTTGGGATATTTTCTGGATCGACTTGACCATGGGCCTCACGCCCATTCGGATGAACAGCAGGATCACTGAGAGGCAAATAATACCGGTCAAGGGATAAACCAAACCAAAGTGCAGAGCCGGCATGATAATCTGCCTTCCGGGGGCATGCAGCACGATGGCCAGAGGGGCGGCAGATAGTCGATAAAAGCCGATCACCTGACCTTGATCACCGATGATGCCGAAAGGTTTCTCTTTGATGCCTTGGCGGATGACCACCTTGATAGGATCTCGATTATCCGGCGGACGTGGTCTGCCTTTCTCCTCGGTGCCTGCATGGGCCAGTTTGTTACCCTGGTCATCCAACAGGCAAGCGCCATTCGCTTGCAACCAAGCCGAAACAAGCAAGTCTTGCATGAGAGAGGAGAATTTTATCTGAACTTCAATCCGACCCAAAGGATGTCCGGCATCATCAAGGAGGTTAGACCTGAGACCTAAAGTATCCCCTTGTTCAGGGTAAAAATATTCAGGGAGAGATGCTTTTACTATCTTTGTCCAGCTCTCTTCTGATCCCTGCCAGGTTAACCGGACCAGGCTGACACCCTCTTGGTTCTGTAATTGCTTGAGAATCCATCCCTGAATTTCCTTCCCAGCAGGTTCCTGCCCGGCTCGGCCAAATGACTCCATCAAATTAACCGAATTGTTCAACCTGGCTTCCAGGCGCTGGGCAGCTCGCGCCATTTGAAGAACGGCGATCTCTTGCCACCGGCTGGACAGGCCATCGCGGATATAAAAAAACCCTGCTACACCGATGCTGCTCAAAATGACCACTAGCGGCAGAATCACAAAAACGATCAGTTTACTTTGTAAGCTCTTCATTCTGATCATGGCAATAAACGTGTATTGGGCTCCCGGAGCGGCCACCGAAGTCGTCATAGACTTAATTACGGAACACTACTTTAAAGTTTCAGGAAGCAGGGAGAGTATTTATCGGGTGGGGGCCGGGGTTCCCTCCTGGCCGGTTAATGATTGCTGTTAATTCGGCCGTCTTTGAGGTGATAGACGGAGTCGAAGCCTTCGATCATGCGGGCGTCGTGGGTCACGGTGATGACTGCGGTCTGGTTCTCCCGGGCGATTTTTTTGAGCATATCCATGACTTTCTTGCCCCGGGCGGTGTCCAGGGACGCGGTGGGCTCATCGGCCAGGATCAGCTTGGGCCGGTTGGCCAGGGCCCGGGCAATGGCCACCCGCTGCTGTTCGCCGCCGGAGAGCAGGGCCGGCAGGGAATGGGCCCGCTCGGAAATCTCCATGTATTCCAAGAGCTCCCGCACCCGGCCCTCGGCCTCCTCCCGGTTGAGGCCCACCAGATTGAGGGGAAAGAGGACATTTTCCCGGCCGGTGAGAAAGGGGATCAGGTTGGCGCTCTGGAAGACAAAGCCGATTTTTTCCCGGCGCAGACGGCGCACATCGGCGCCGGTCCCCCCTTCCCGATATATAGTCTCCCCGTCAAAGATCACCGTACCCGCGGTGGGCTCGAGGATCAGGCTGACGCACAGGAGCAGGGTGGTTTTGCCCGATCCCGAGGGACCCATCAGGGCCGCCAGTTCCCCGGCGTTAATGGCCAGGCTGACCCCATCCAGGGCCCGGACCTCCAGGCGGCCGCTGCCGAAGACCTTGGTCAGGCCGGTGATCTCCAGGATGGCCATCAATGCCCTCCCAGGGCCAGGGCGGGCTCGGTCTTCAGGACCTGCCAGATGCCCAGGACGCTGGCCAGGATGCCCCCCCCCAACGCCACGGCAAAGGTGGCCATGGTGTCCGGGGCCATGATCAGGATTTTGCGGGGAAACAGGTCGGCGATGTTGTAGATCACCAAAAGGCCGAACACAAAGCTGCTGACCGTCATGAGCAGGGACTCTTCCAGGATCATGCGGGCAATGACCCAATTGGACGCGCCGATGAGCTTCATCACCGCGATGCTGCGAATCTTTTCCATGGTGAAGGTGTAGATCACCAGGGAGATGATGACCACCGCCACAACCATCAACAGGGTCCGGAAAAATCCGAGCTGCGCAGTCATGCGGGCCAATTTGCCCCTGACCACCAAATCGATTTCCTCCTGGGTGGTAAACACCGAAAAATAGAGCCAGTCCCGGATGTGCTGGGCCACCCGGGCGGGGTCGGCGCCGGGGGCCAATTTTACCAAAATGGCGTTGATGGTGTGGGTGTCGGGCTGCAGGCGGGGGAGGAGCTTTTCCGCTTCCTGGGGGGTCATGCCGCCCCCCGTCAGACTCCGGCGTTGGCGCTCCCTTTGGTTGCGCACCTCCTGATTGTCCCGCTGAAACAGGAACTCCTGGGCGTCTTCCAGAGACAGATAGACCAGAGCTTCGCCGTCGCTGGCCACCGCCTCCCGGGTCAGGCCCACCACGGTGAAGGTGTGCAGCCCCAGGGGCACCCGGTCCCCCAGCTTGACCCCCAGCTTTTCATGGGCCACCATCTCGTAGTGGGCCTGCTGGATGGGCCGGCCCTGACTGATTTCCTGCGGCCCCCCCAGGCCGCCGAAGACGTCATAGCCGACGATGCTGAAGCGCCGGGTTTCCCCTTTGATCTGTCGCTCCACCGGGTAATAGATGAAGGGGCTGGCCTGCTCCACCCCCGGCACCGCGGCTACGCTGTAGTGGAAGAACTCCGGCATGCTGGACTGTTCGTTGAAGGGGCCGCCCCGGTCCCGCTCCACCACCCACAGGTCCGGGCCGGTGTGGGCGATGAGCGCGGTGCCTTCAAAGACATTGCCCCGGTAAACACCGTTCATGGTCAGGACAATGGTGAACAGAAAGCCCACGCCGATGATGGTGGCCAGAAAGCGCCCCTTGTGAAGCTTCAGGTCCTTGATGGCCAGGTCCATTATTTTCCTCCGTTGTCGGGGGATTTGACCACCGGCTTGACCCGGGCCCCGGGCTTGAAAGCAACCGGCTGGGGCGCCACCAGGTCCCCCTCCTTCAGGCCCTCCAGAACTGCAATTCTTTTGTCGTCATGCACTCCCACAGTGACGGGCCGGAAGGCCAGGCGGCCCTGGTCCACCACCATGACGCCGGTGTGGTCGTCCTGGTGGACAATAGCCCCCAGGGGGACAGCCGGACCCTTTTGAATGCCGGTGAAGATGGTGACCTCCGCCTCTTCGCCGATGACCAGGGGCTCGGGGAGAGTATCAAAGGCCACGTTCACCTCCAGCTCCCGGGTCACGGTGTCCGCTTCCTTGGTAATGCGGGCCACCCGCCCCTGATAGCGCCTCCCGGAGCGCAGGCGGATGTCGGCCTTTTGCCCCTCCCGGAGCTGGGCGATCTGGCTGGCGTCGATCCAGGCCGCCACCCAGATATTGTCCAGGTCAACCATCTGGAAGATGGGCGCGCCCGGCGACACGGTGCTGCCCACCTCCGCCTGCCGCACGGTGATCAGGCCGTCCATGGGGGCCAGGATGCGAGTATAATTTAGGGACGCCTCAGAGGCCTTGACTTCGGAGTCGGCTTGGACCGCTTGGGCGGCCTGGGCCGCCACCTGCGCCTGGGCCGCAGCTTGTTCACTCTGCGCCAGGCGCAACTGAGCCTTGGTAGTGTCCATGGCCGCTTCAGAGATATACCCGGGCTGGAACACCTCCAGGTCCCGGCGGTAGTTGCTTTGGGCCAGCTCCAGGTTAGCTTGGGCCTTGACCGCGTCCGCCTGAGCCCGGCCCAGCTCCCGCTCCGCCCGGTGGCGGGAGGCCTGGGACGCAGCCTTTTTGGCCCTGAGTTCCGCCGCGTCCAGCTCGGCCAGGAGCTGGTCCTTTTTCACCCGGTCACCCTGGTCGGCGTAAAGTTTCTCCACGATGCCGGTGATTTTGGTGCTCACTGCCACCGGTATCTTGGATTGCACCGTGCCCGGTCCTTTCACCTGGCCCTGAACTTCCGCCTGCTTTACTGCCACCACCGGCACTGAAGGGCGATACAGGATCAGGCGATAACCGAGCACAAGAATGATAAGGAGGCCCACGGCGGCCAGTATGGTCTTTTTTCCTCCTGGCAGGCGCATCATTTGCCCTCCCCCTGGCGCGACTTGAGCAATTCAGTTTCGGTAGCGCCACCCCCAAGGACCTGCTTCACTTTGGCCCGGCCGACCTCGTAGGCCACCTGGTAACCGATGAGGCCGAGACGGGCCCGGGTCAGCTCCACTTCGGCGGTCAGCACGTCCAGGCCGGTGGCCTTCCCCACCCGGAAGAGGGCTAAGGCGCTGTTATAGGCTTCTTCGCTGGCGACCACGTTTTGCCGGGAGGCTTCCACCCCCTTGCGGCCGTCTTCCTGGGTCTTCCAGCCGTTCATCAGGTCAACCCGCAGGTCATCGAGCCGCTCCCGCTGCTTTTCCAACAGTTGGTGGTATTGTGACGCGGCCTTGGCCACCTGGGCCCGGGTCAGCCCGCCTTCAAAAAAGGGGTATTCCAGGAACACCCCGGCCAGGTATTCTTCTTTCCTGCCGCCCACGTCCCGGCTCCGCATCCCCAGGGCTCCCTGGAGATTGATTTCGGGGAAATAGCCGCCCCGGGCCGCCTTGATAAGGTTCTGGCTCTGGGCCAGCTCCAGCTTGAGGCGCTTGAGTTCCGGATTGGCCTCCTGGGCCTGATCCCAGAGTGCGTTGAAATCCCCGGCCGGAGTGAATTTCTCGGGCAGGCGACCCCGGATGTCTAGCGGGTCTTGGTCCTCCAGCCCCAGGGTACGGGCCAGGATTTCCCGGGCCAGGCGCACGGCATTGGCCGCCTCCACCTGTCCCTGCTCCGCCTCCAGCATCTGGGAGCGGGCCTTGTACGCGTCTACCCGGGTAATCTTGCCGGCGTGAAAAAAAGCTTCGGTCAGCTCCAGGAATTCCCGGCGCTCCCTGAGGGCCTTCTGAGCCACTAACAAGTCCTCCTTGGCCTGCATCAGACGGTAGAAGGCCTCGGTGACCTGGTAGGCCACGTCATCGGCGGTGCGGACCACCTCCTGCTGCTGGGCCTTTTTCCCCAAAGCAGCCGCCTTGGTGTTGTGGTAGGTTGTCAGACCGTCAAAAATGAGCTGCTTGCCGGTGAGACTGGCCAGGCCCTCCTGGCCGAACAGGGTCTGGGCGGTGGCTGCGCCTCCGGGCGACAGACGGTTGGGCTCCAGGCGTTGATAGTAGGAAAGGAGGGTCAACTTGGGGAAGAATTTGGAGCGGGCCGCTTCATAGTCCGCCACCTTCTCTTTGACCCGCTCCCGCGCCGCCCCCAGGGTGGGATTTTTCTCCCGGGCCAGGGCCAGACAGTCCTCCAGGGAAAGGGTCTGGTGATCGGCCGCCCAGGTGGGGATAATGACCCCTCCAACGGTCAAGAAGACCGTGAGCATAACGATAAGCTTCGGGAAACTCTTTTTTTCCGTTGTCAAAGCTAGATCTCCGGCGTCGGGACATCTTTCCAGGCCGTGGCCTTGCCCACCTCGGTGCTGTTGACTATCTCTCCATCGGCCAGGTTGACGTCAGTATAACCCACGGGGGTGCGATGGGTATCCAGAGAAAGCGTCTGAACCCCTGAAACTGGCCCCAAAGGACTGAAATCGGCTTCCACCCAGATGATGCGCCGGTACGTGCAGGTGTCGCAGTCCATACCGGCTTGGTTGATCTTCAGCGGGCAGTGCTGCCTTCTGGCCATTTGCGGGTCGACGCCGTGGGCCGCGGCCATATGCGCGGCAGGGGGCCGGCGCAGGTGCTCAAAGGGATGCAGCACCCAATCCGTGATCAGGGCCGCGGTCTTATGTTTCTTGAACAGATGAAAATGACCGCCGGTGTCGGCAATCATGCCCTGCATGATGTAATCCGCAGGCATGAGATACCCCAGGTAACTTTTGTCATTTTTCAGGAAGGGAATTTTGCCTTCGGCCGCGGCCTGTTGGATGGAGGCCAGGGCCTCGTGCTCCTGACCGCCGTCCTCCGGCAGGATGGGAACCACGGTCAGGTTGGCCTGCACCGCCAAGGGCAAAGAATGGAGGGTGATGGTCCGGAGCAGGAAGCCGGTGCCGATGACCACCGTGACGATGAGGGCCGGGATGGCTGCGTGCCTGAGGGGAGCGGAGGGCATGAGCCGGTAAAGTAAGCCGGAGACCGGTCTCTCCAGGGCTGGCGGCAGAAACCTGCCGGTCGCGGCCATATATTTCTCATACGTTTCACCATACTGGCTCAGCATGCGCCGCTCTTCGTCCCGGGCCAGGAAATAGTAGAGCACGAACATCAGGGAGAGGGTCACCAACACGATAAACCGGGGCCACAGGATGGCCATGCCGAGGCCCCAAACCCCCAGAGCCAGGTACTGGGGATGGCGAATAAACCGGTATAACCCCCGGCTGGCCACACCCCATTTGAAGATCTTGCCCAGATAAACCTGCAAGGCACAGACGGTGAAGGTGAACAGACCCGCCAGAAAGAAAACCGAACCCAGGATGCGCAGGGTTTTCAGGAAGGGGGTGGGAGGCAGGATCATGTGAGGCAGAAAGAAACTGGTGGTCCATTTGGTCAAACTGTACTGGGAGAGAAACTGGAACACGGGGTTGAACACCGAGTAGAAGAAAAAGGCGAAGGGGCTGATCATGATCAGCACCTCGAAGGCCATGATGAAAAAGACCCCGATGGCCCCGAACGCGGCTAGTTTTTTTCCCGAAGCTCTTTGATGACTCATGGGTTAATCTCCTTAAGTTTTCTGGGAATTACACATAACCGGCGCTTTCTTAAGGCGAATGGGGTTCACCGGGGACCGGCCCACAGGGGTATGCCCTGGTCATTCCTCAGTTTCAGGACGTTGTCTCCTTTTTTCACTTCCGCGGCCAGGACGGTGGGCTGGTTTTGGAGGGTTACCCGGGAACCCTTGACCTCCACCCGGTCTTGAGGAGAGATGGAGAAGTGCTGTTGCTCAATATACCAGGCAGGCCCCAAAATGATGGGCAGGCTCTCCTTGTCGGTTTTTAAGTTCAACCGCAATCCATATGAAGGGCCGCCCCTGCCGGGAGTGTATTTCTCCACTGCGGTCACTTCCCCGGACACGGTGTTAACCGAGGCCCCATCCCACATCATGCCGTAATGCGTGCCGCCGCCACGGCCGCCCGGCCCCCTGCCGGGCTGCGCCCAGGCGCCGGCGGCCAGCATGACCAGGCACCCTATAATCACTAAACCAAGTTTCACTTTCATGTTCATCCGCACCTCCGGGAAAAAGTAAAATCAATGGACTCTAACTACTAAAACCCGGAGATCAAGGAAATCGGCGCCAACTCCTAATTTATGTGGGAAATTACACAGAAGCCCGGCGGCGAAACAGCGCCTCGGCCAGGAGCCAACTGGCGCATAAGAAGAGAAGACTGGCCAGGAGGGGAACCGCGGGGCCAGCAAATTCCGAGCGCCCCGTTACTCCCAGGTGGAGGAGTTCTACTACATAGGTCAGGGGAGAAGCATAAGCCAAAGGCTTGAGCCAGGAGGGGAGCTGGGCCAGGGGCATGAAGACCCCGCTGATAAATAAGATGGGAAACCGAAAAAAGTTCATCAGGGTCATGGCCTCAAAAACCTCCCGGACCATAACCGCGGCGGTGAGGCCCAACAGAGAAAAGCACCCGGCTCCCAGGATGAGGCCCGCCCAAAAGACCAGGGGATTCGCCAGGGGCATTCCCAAGGCAAATTTCAGACCCAGGCTTAACGCCAGGGCGGTGGCCAGGCCATAAACTGAGGCGCTGGCCGCCTTGCCCAGGATAATGGTGCGCATGGACAGGGGTGCCAGGAGCAGCCGCTCAAAAGTGCCGGCCCGCTTCTCAAAGGTGACCACGATGGCAGCCATGGAAGTATTGCCGAAAAGCAGGGTCATGGCAATGACGCCCGGCGCGATGGCCAGATAAGTGGCCGGGTCTTTGACGTAGAGAGAAAGAATGAGAACCGCCGGAAACAACAATCCCCAGGTGATGAGCGGCGGCTTGCCGTAATAGCTCTCGATGTCCTTGCGGCTGATGGCCAGGGCCCGCCGGAACTGGTTCATGGGATTTCCTCTGTTTTCGGGGCGCCCGCCTCAAAAAAAGTCATGAACGCGTCTTCCAGACTGGCGGTCATGGTATTGATTTCGGAGATCTGCACACCTTCAACCCTGGCAAAAGCCACCAATTGCTCCAGGGCCGCATGGGCCTCAGTGACCTCCAGGCGCCAGGCTCCGTTCCGAGGAGAGGCCTTGAGGACCGCCGGACAGGCCCGGAGCATAGGCGCGGCTTCCATCTCCGCTGAGAAGGTTACCGCCACGAGATTGAAGCGCTGCACCCGCTGGCGGATTTCCTCCGGGGTCCCCTGGGCCGCCACCTTCCCCTTGATGAGGATGAGCACGCGCGTGCTCAAAGCCTCGGCTTCATAAAGGTTGTGGGTAGTGAGAAAAACCGTGGCGCCCTGACGGTTGACCGTCCGGATGAGCCCCCGCAAGGCCCGGGCGCTGGGGACGTCCAGTCCCGAGGTGGGTTCGTCCAGAAAAACCACCTCTGGAGCATGGACCAGGGCGGCGGCAATGGTCAAACGCCGCTTCAGCCCCCGGGACAGGGCCCCGAAGGGAGTGGTGGCCCGGTCGGCCAGATCGAAGAAGGACAAGAGCTCGGCGGCCCTGGAGCTGCGCCTCCCGCGCGGCAAGCCGTAAAGTTCCCCCGCATACTCCAAATTCCGGCGGCAGGTGAGTTCGGGATAGAGATTGGACTCATCGGGCACCACCCCGATGCGTTCTTTCACGAAAACCGGAGCCTGGGCCACATCCGCCCCGCAAACCCTCACCTTACCGGCGTCTCGTTGGAGCAGACCCGAAAGAATCCTGATGGTGGTGGTCTTGCCGGCGCCGTTGGGCCCCAGGTAAGCAAAGATTTCCCCCCGCGGCACTGAGAAACTCACCTCAGTGAGCGCCTTCAGAGAGCCAAAATTTTTACTCAGACCGGAAACGACAATGGCTGGGGAGGATTCCATCGGCGACAGCAAACCAAGAGGCCGGGAGGGGGACAATCAATCCTTCCCCTCCCGGGCAGTAATTTACTTCTTTGGAGCATTAAGGCAAGGATGCTCCAGAACTTCGCCGTGGCATTCCTTGATCTGCTCCGGCGAACATTCTTCCGGTTTGCCTTTTAACTCTTCCGGTTTTTGACATTCGGATTTACAGGTACACATAGGTTGCCTCCTAGATTTAGTAAATCGCCGGGTTCCAACGCCTCCGGGGCGGTGAGGAATTGCCCCAGGGCCTCCTTCCAGCGGGCTAACGTTGTCTGGTCAAGGCGGTAGTGCATAAAATAGCCGCGCTTTTCCGCCACCACCAGGCCGGCCTCTTTGAGGACCGCCAGATGCTGGGACACCGCGCCGGGAGTGATCTCCAATATTTTTGCCAGCGCCCCCACGCACAGGGCTCTATTCTTCAGCAACTGGACCATCCTGATCCTGGCTGGTGCAGCCAGGGCTTTGAATATCAGAGCCAGCTCCCGGTCATTGGGCATAGATTTATATTAGCAATTACTAAATTAAATGCTATAAATAATTTTAAGGCAAGGCAAGGTTTTTCATTGACCCAAAAGCTCCCCAAACTTTGAGTTGACGTGTGGTGATCCTGGGGACCCTGCCCGGACTTTGGGCCGGGGCCTTGATCCGGATAAACTGGATGCTGGACCCCGCTCGGTTCAAGCTGTTTGTGGGCTGCGTGCTCCTCTATATCGGCCTGAGGTCGGTTTATGAGCAGACACCCTCAGTTCATACATCCCCCGGCGAAATCTTCCCGGTCCCAATCCCAGTCGCACGCCAGTGAAGCTGGAATCCCATTGCAGGGTTCCGATTTTTTTGTCCTGTGACATTTTCAAAAAGTGCATCTGCCAAGGCATCTCTTTCGATATCGGTTCTATAGCTTAAATTCTCGATGAGCTTTTAGGGGCAAGCGGTATTGTAACAGAATCTTCAATATAAATTTTTCAACCTCTCGATCAGGGATCAACAAGATTTTTCTTGACAATAATCGTATATACGGTTATCGAAGTATTTATGAAGGAGCGATCGGCCGGGGAGATTGTGGATGAACAATCGCCTAGCGGTTCCTCCTGGCCTAAACTGGAAAAAATTTTATCAAGCTTCTCAGGGACATGCTGGCTGAACCCCCGAGGCTTAGCTTATTCAGGGACGGCTTCAGGGATGAACTGATGGCCTAAGGGTCAGCCAAAAAGGAAAAGCCGGTGGCTCGTTTCAGCCGCTAGCTCATCCTGCCAAGACGCATCCATCTGCCAGGAAGATCTCTGCTTTTCCAGAGCAGCTGCGAGCTTGTAAACTAATGTGCATTTTTTGAAGATAGGAGGGTTTATCAATGTCAGAGGAATGTTGTGCACCTACAGTTCCCACGATGATTCTTGCTTGTGCGGGGGGGTCCAACGTCGGGCAGCTCTCGAATCAGGCCGCGGTGGAACTTACCCAAGAAGGTTTCGGCAAATTATTTTGCCTGGCCGGTATCGGCGCCCATCTCAGCGGCTTCGTCCAATCAGCCAAAGATATCCCCCAGTTGGTGGTGATCGACGGCTGTGAGGTGGCCTGCGCCAAGGGTATTTTGGAGCAGGCCGAAGTTCCCGTAAGGGGCTACCTGGTGCTTACTGACCTGGGTATCGAAAAAAATAAGAACCTGGGCTTAGTCTGGGAGGAGATCGAGCTGGTGAAAGCGGCGGTGAGGGACCTTGTCGGCGTTTCCGCCTCCGGTCCTTTTTGTCCTTATCCCCCGCCAGCTACGGTAAAACAAGAACTCACGGAGCAACCCGATTCATCTTGTTGCGAGGTCGTCACGCCCCAAGGCGACCTGGCCACATGCGCCTGTCAAAAAACCTAATTGCAGGGGGTCAAGGAACCAAGGCTGTCTGGTGGGCGGCAAGATCCCTCGGTTCCCCTGGCCCGGGACTAGGTCTCCACAACCCGGAAGGCTGGAGGGGTTTTCTATGCTGAAAGAAAAAACCGTCATCACTCTGGACCCGGAGGACATGTTCCGGCTCCAGGCCATTTTGCTGGATGAGGATAAAGACGGGGCCCTGGATTTCCTGGCTGCGGTGATCAAGAAAAAGGCCGACGCTGCCAGCAAGCCTCATTGCCGCCCGGTTTTTGAGTTGGAACGGGGGAAGACGCCGGAATTCATCAAACATCGACTTGGGACGGAGAAGTGATAAGGAAACTCTCCCTTAAGGCCGGCGTTTTTCTGGCTCTGGTGCTGCTTATCTCTCCGGCTATCTCCGGGGAAGGGCCCCTTTCGGCGCGAAAGGATGTCACCCCGGAATGGTATTTCCCGGCCTGGCTGGGGAGTAGCCCTTATGCCCCCTCCTTTGCGGTTCTCGACACCACCAATAAATACGGACGTTATGCCACCCAGACCAAGATCATCACCTTGAAGGATTTGATCAAGTTCCACGGCCACTTTTGCGGCGGTTTGGTGGAAAGCGCCGGCGCGCTCCGCATGGCTTTTGATCAACTCTTTCCCGACGGGGTCATAGACCGCACTGACTTGCGCATTGTTTCCAACAATTCAGCCTGCGGCGGCGACGTCGCCGCCTATCTGACCGGGGCGCGGCTCCGGTTCGGCAGCCACCACATTGACAACACCTTAAAGGCGAGCGAGTTCATTGTCCAGAAGGTATCCACCGGGGAAACGGTGCGAGTGGGTGTCAGACCGGAAGCCTATCCCACGGAGGTGCGCACCCAGATGAAAAAGATCGAATCGGGGCAGTTCACTCCCCGGGACCTCGATCTTTTTCAGGAGCTGCAATGGAATTATGCCCGCCGCCTGGTGAGCCGGCCTCTGCACGAGTCCTTTTATGTGGAAAAGGTGAAGAATTACCGCTGGCCCGACCCCGTATGCCAGGATTTGGGAAGAAGAAAAGACAACGACTACAAGAATGCGCCGCTGAAATAAGCTTAGTTTCAAAAAGGAGCCTTCACATGGTCCGTACCATCCTGTGGCCCACGGATCTGTCCAGGAACTCGCTGAAAGCCGCCAAGCATGTAGTCTCTCTGGCGGAAAAGTATCAGGCCAAGATCGTCATGCTCTATGTGGGCACGGATTTGACGGCTTATTGGGGAGGCTACGCCCATGAACCCGGAGAACACCACCTGAAGCATTTTCAGGAGTGGGAATTGAAGCAGGCGAGAGAAAAGATGAAGACTGTCTGTGAGACGGATTTGAAGGCCTGCCCCAACCTGGAGATAAAGCTGGTCCAGGGGGATGCCGCAGCCGAGATCTTGAAGATGATTGACACGGAAAAGGCCGACCTGGTGGTGATCACCACTCATGGCCGCGGGCATGACGAAGTCGATCGGAAAAGCCCGGTTTTCGGCAGTGTCGCCGAAAAGATCATTCGAACTTCACCGGTGCCGGTTCACCTGGTGAATCCATATAAAACGGCATGATATTAAAATCAAACCCACGTTCGGAATCCCTGAGGTTCTCTTATGGCCAAAAACATAGTTTTGACCCTCACTGAATCGGATTGGCAGCAGATCAAGGCTGCAGTCCTGGACCGGGACGGAGAAGAAGCCCTGAGTGTGCTGAAGGAGATGGTCAAACGCGTCGAACGGCAGGAGGCCCGCGGCCTCAAGTCCCATATGGGCTGACCGGCACAGGTTTCACCCCCTTTTCCTGGTCGGTGATGCCCTCCCGCCAATACAACCAGGCGGCCGCCCCGAAGAAAAGGAAATCTTCCAGGACGGCCGCCCAGCCTACCTGGCGTTGGAAGAAAAGACCGCAGCCGCAGTCAATCTTGAGCCCCCGGGCCATGGTGATCAGGAGAACCGCCATGAACATCAAAAGCTGGAGCAGCACCAGCAGGAGGGCGCTGCGCCTGAGCATGCCTATGGTCTGACCATCACCGACACCCATTCCCAAACCTGCAGACAGGCGACGGACCGTTTCCGCCAGATAGCCGAAAACCAGGAGACTTCCGGCCGCCAGTTCCAGCCAGGGGAGGATGGCCGCGGTGAGGGCCACCAGAGGGTCTGGCAAAAGTTGATAGGCCGAAATGAGCTCGGCGAATTCATAGGTGACCAGATATTTTTGCCCTCCGGCATACAAGAACGCTGCTCCCAACCCGATCCCCAGCAGGGGACGCAAGGGCCAATCAAAGGCTGGTATCCACTGGATAGCCGGCTTCATCCCAGGCACGAAAACCTCCGGTAAAGGCCATTACCCGGGAAAATCCCAGGGTTTGCAATTTTTCCGCCAGTATCAAGGCATCATCACAACTTTTATTACTGCAGTAGACCAAAATTTGGCGATCCCTTTTCAAGCCCGCCAAACCTGAAGTATTTAATTCGTCCCATTTCTCCGGGGGGAAGTTGATGGCCCGGTCTACATGGAGCTCACGATAATCCTCGGCCGGGCGAGCATCAATAAACAGGGTTTTATTCTCCTCCCAGAGACGGTAAGTGGACTCCAAGCTGACTGTTTTTACTTTCTGAAATTGAAGAGATCTTCTCTCTTCCCGGTGCTTCTCAAGAAAGGCCGAGAGTTCACCGGTAAAGGAAACTTTCACCATGGCCCAATGCTGCATCAAGCCAAAAACCACGGCCAGAGCAAGAAGGTAAAGGACACAGGAAAGGTCTTTTTTTCTGAAAAAAGTTTTGTTGGTTGAACCTCTATTCATGGACGTTTCATCAAATCCCTTACTTTTTATAAAATGCTCCTGGAATGACTATCAAATTTTTATCCCAAAGTATACCAAGATGTATTTCAGAGAGACATAGAGAAAGAGCAACCCAAACAGGGCCTTCAGGATGGGAGGTTTGATCCTGGCCACCAGCTTGGCTCCGAAGATGGCGCCGATCAAAGCCCCCACCCCCAAAGCCGCGGCCGCGGGGATGTCCACCACCTGCTGGTAAAACTTGAAGACCGCGCCCACCAGGGCCATCCAGACGAACGCGGCCATTGAGGTGCCGATGGCCAGCTTGACGGGCGCCCTGAGGAAATAGATGTACGAGGGCACCAAAGCATACCCCCCGCCCAGGCCGATGACGCCGGTGAGGAAGCCGATGCCTGAGCCCAGGACGGTTTTGGACAGGGGTTGGCCGGGGACCTGCGCCCCGGCAGCCGCTGGTGGTTCCTTGACAAAGATGCCCTCATAGAGCATGCGCAGGGAGACCACGATGAAGGCAACCCCGATAATCAGGTCGATAAGCTTCCCATAGGGCACCAGGTACCCGAAGATGACGGAGCCGATGATCACCCCCAAGATGCCGCTGTAGCCGGTGAGCAGGGCCGTGTCCGTATCCACGTTCCTCATCCGCCAGTGCTGAAAGGCCCCTGAGGCCGCCGTGAAGACCACCGCGGTAAGGGTGGTGCCCACTGCCAGGGCCGGGTCGAAGTCGAAGCCGAAGCGAATCACCGGCATCATCAGGGCACAGCCGCCGGTGCCCAGGAGGCCCCCTACCACACCGGCCAGGATGCCGGTGACAAAATAGATGGCGTATATCATAACCGCGTAGCTCCTTTAAAATGGACTATTGCTCATAATATAAAATTGTCTACGCGGTTTTACAAGTATTAAAGTTCATTTTTTTCCGCCACCCGCCTAAAAATTAGGAGGAGGATGATGCCTACCAGCGCCATGGACAGGGCAATTACCTGCGTCGAGGGCATCCCGGCCAAAAGCGCCGGGCCTCGGGGATCACCCCGAAAAAATTCCACGAAAAAGCGGGCCAAGCCGGCCAAAAGGAAATAGAGAGCCAGAAGCTGGCCGTCGAACTGTTTCCGGAAGCGCCAGCGATAGAGAAAGACAAAAATTCCCAAAACCAGCAGGGATTCATAGACTTGGGTGGGATGGATTTTCACCCCCAAAGGAGCCAGGCTCTCCGGGTGGGTGAAGGTGACCCCCCAGGGAAGGTCGGTGGGTTTGCCATAGCAGCAGCCCGCCATGAAGCAGCCGATGCGCCCGATACCCTGGCCCAGGGGCATGCCCAAAGCCAGGGTGTCCAAAGTTTTCCAGACCGGCAAACCCTGGCGCCGGATATAGATTAAGGCAGCGATGACCCCCAGGACCAGGCCCCCCTGGAAGGCCAGGCCGCCGTCCCATAGTTTGACCATGTCCAGGGGATGGGCCCGGAAATGGGGCCATTCCAACAGGACGTGAAACAAGCGGGCACCGATTAGGGC
>CAZLRL010000017.1:9933-15595 GCA_964561645.1 uncultured Desulfobacterales bacterium | reverse complement strand
TTGGCGTGACTGGAGTTCAGAGTGTGCTCTTCCGATCTCGCCGCTGTACGGCCGTTTCGGCATCGTGCGCCAGCGCTGGGGCAACTGGGACACCCAGCTTTGCGTGCACGGCATCATCCTCTGTGGCAAATCCGACTTCCCGGACGCCATTAACCCGCAGGATAAGTTCGAAGCCCGTTATGCCATGGTCTCCGCGTTCCAGGATGCGGACTTCAAGGCCCTGTGCGACGTCATCAAAAAGCCCGACATGTACAGCAAGTACATGAAACATAAAGACCGGGTGGGAGCCGAGGCCCAGGTGGACATCTACGCTGAACTGGAAGACTGGGCCAAGGACAAGAGCCGCACCGAAGTAGTCCGGATCCTGCAGACCGAGGGTCTCCTGTGCGAGCCGGTGATGAATGACCGGGAGGTCTATGAGTGCGACCACTACCGGGAGCGGGGCACGGTGCGTTGGATGGATGACCCCTGTTTCGGCGACGTTCTGGTTCAGGGCACTTACAGCGCCGGGCTGTTGTCCAAGACCCCGAGACGGCTTTACTGGATCTGGCGGCCGGTGGGCGCGGATAACGTCAAGTTCTACCATGAGCTCCTGGGCTATCCTATTTCGACCATTAAGGAATGGTACGACAAGGCCTGGATCTAAAAGGAGGAGAGCGCTGTGTGTGATATCATCTGGTGCAAAGAAGAAGTAGACGGCAAGCCCTGCAACACCGTCAATTACCTGGATCCCTATTGCTTCTGGAACTGGAAGGGCACGGTCAACTGCGCCCATTGTGGCACGGTGTTCGCCATCCACATGATCCAGGGGCACATGTATGAGGGTCCCACGAAACAGCCGGCGGGAACCAAGCCGGACACCATGCCCCTCTATGCCGACCAGCCGTTGGAGGGCTACATAAACTACCCCATGGGCACCGAAGGCCGGACCCGTCCCTTTGAATGCCTGCCCCGGCACATCTACCTGGGTGTGCCCGACATGGTGAAGTTCAGCATCCGGGGCCGGCCCTTGCGGGGCTGGCGGCCGCAGCCGCCTGAAGGTGGCATCGCGGGGCAGTATCCCTACTGCTGGGACGTCAAAAGACTGTCTCCGGATGTCTGGGCCGAGTTTATGGAGAAGAAAGCCAAGGGCGAAGTAACAGACTGGTAAGAAGGACCTGGTAACGAAAGAAAGGAGTGCCATATATGTCCATAGATCCTACTGGGTTGACCCCGCGTCAATTCCTGGACAAGGTTCTGGAGCCGGAGAAAGAATCAGACCACATCTGCTGGAATTGTGAATTTCTGAGGCCCGTGATCAAAGGCTCCAAATTTCCCCCGGCGGACATCATCGGCTGGTGCATGAAGATTCACTGGCCCTATTACTGGTGCGTGGCCGACTTCAACGTGGTGAAAAAGTGCTACGCCTTTAAGCAGAAGGCATAAAAATGAAAGAAAACGTTCGCAAGGAACTCGACGCTCTGGAAACCATGCTGGGCAATTGGAAGGCAAACCATCTGTCGTTTGCCACCAGCGACGGCAACAATGATTTCCTGGTCGAAGAGTTTCAGGATGAGATTACCACGTACATCTCTCCCTATGTTCGCCGGTTGTTCGAATGCAACTACCTTACTGCTGAAGAAGCGGAGAAGTTTTTGAATTATTGCTTCAACCAGGTTGATGAGCTGCGACTCAAGATCTATGACCTGGAGAACCCCCCTGGCAAGCCGGGGATTTTGGAGAAATTCATCGACAACACCCGCAGGGTGTTGCAGAGATAAGGTTGGTTTCCCGCCCGGGTCTGCGGCCTGAAAGCGGGCTCGGGTGGGGGAGCAACTCCAGTGCCAATTCAGGAAAAAGGAGAGTGAGCATGCCAGCAAAAGCTCGCGTTGGTGTCTGCGGATTTGATCCCATGCTCGTCAAAGGATATATCAAAACCGGGTTCAGAGGCCTGTGGTGGCATATCCCCGATGAGTTATATGAAGAATTTGATGTAAAACCGGATGGTCATATTGCCGGCAAACTCCTCAAGGTTTATTCCGGCAAGACCGGAGAGGTGACTAACGAACCCAATGAGGGTTTCCATTGGAAATTTTCCAAAGAGTCGGGATTGGCTGTGCTGCTGCCCGGTGAGGATATCGTCAAATACGAACTCACCGAGTTCCATTTCATCGAGGTGCTCATCGAGGAAATCAACGGCAAGCCGGTATGGTCGGGTGAGGAAAAAGAGAGCACCAAGATGTGGCCCATGGACAAGATGAAGCTGGGTTACACCCTGGATTTCATTGCTCCATAAGGAGGCTCGCCCTTGCGCTCCTTTCGACTTGGGGCCTAAATGAGCCCGTGCTAAGCGAAAGGGGGAATCCAAGGGCGGGATTCACTCCCCCTTCCGTGGCAGCCGCCACGGGAGGGGGCTTTTCTTTGAGTTCCGGCCAAGCCTGCCCCCAAACAGTCGCTTATGAGCCCTCGGCCTCTCAAATTCATGCAGAGGCCGGGTGGCACAGGTGTCCTCACCTGTGCCTGGACAGGACCTTGGGTAGCAGTAGTCATAGGGCGTGCCGTGCACGCCAATTCCGGCGGCCACGGGCCGCCCTATAAACCTTACACCTGATACCATTTTCATATTGACCTGCATCAAACTGTAGGGGCGGACCCGCGTGTCCGCCCGTACCTTCGGGCCGACACCCGGGTCGGCCCCTTGTAACGTTTCATTTCAAAGAGAACATGGTATGACTTGAGAAAACCGGAAAATTTGTCTATATTTTACCGATACTACAATATGGGAAATGTGAGTTGATATGACCGAGATCGATAAAGACAAAGACGTCCAGGAGTCAATCGAGGAGCATCAGCCATTTCCAGGGCAAGGGGAGACCGTCCTGGAGCCGCATCACCCTGGCTGGCAGAACCTGGGTCAGGTTTTCAAACCGAAGGACCCCTTTTTCGAAAAGATTTATTTCATGCTGAACTATGAATATTCCTCCAACATCTACCTGATCAAGGGTGACCAATCTATAAGTATTGTAGACCCGGGGAATGATTACACCTCATTCCTGGAGCTCTTTCAACAGGGGTGGTGTCGGCCTCAGGATATCAAACAGATCGCCCTGACCCATGGCCACCGGGACACCTGCTCCGGGGCCTTCGAGCTGCTGCGGGGCTATCCCGCCATCGTCGAGAGCGGCGGCTTTGAGCTTATCCTTCATAAGGAGGGTCCCAAGGAGCTCAAGGAAATAGTGAAAAAGTTCGACTGCCGGGTCACCGAAGTCGAAGGCGGGGAAACTATTGAGCTGGGCGGCCAGCCCTTTGAAGTGATTTACACCCCCGGCCACACCATCGACGGCCTGTCTTTTTATCATGCCCCCACGAAAACCGCGTTTACCGGCGACACAGTCATGCCCCACAGTATGGGCGAAATTGACGACAAGGCCGGCGGCCGGATGGACCATTATTTGTTTGGGGTCAAGGCCCTGATGAAAAAGGATATTGAGAATGTTCTTCCCGGCCACGGCTTCCCTGTAGCTGAGCACGGCAAACGGGTGGTCGAGCTGACCTACGAAAGCCTGATGCTGAAACTTTTGAAGGTGGAGGACAAAATCCCCTGGGTTTCCGGCGCCGAGGCCCTGGCGGGACAGGGGCTTCTGGAGGAAGCGGTCTTTTGCTGCGATAAGGCCCTGGAGGCCAACCCGGAGAATATGCGGGCCCTGCAGATAAAGGCCATGTGCCTGGTGGACCTGGGGAGAGGCGAGGAGGCCATCGAGGTGCTTGATGCCATTATGGAGCGGGCGGGTCAGGATGCCTTTATCCTGACGGCTAAAGGCAACGCCTTGCTGGGGATGGGTAAATATGAAGAGAGCCTGGAGTATTTCGACCGGGCCCTCAAGACCACTCCTCCTTTGCCAGAAACCCAGGTTTATAAAGGCATGGCCCTCTATTTGCTGGGCCGATACGATGAGGCCATGGACATCGACCTGTTCAGCCAGGAGTTTTCCGGCCATCTGAAAGCGGAGCTGGAAAAGCTGGCCCAGGAAAAGGATGGCTCCGAGGCGAAGCCGGCGGAATAGCAACCCACCAAGACCCGGTTGGAAGGCGTTTTTGTTCGATAAAGACACAAACGGGTCGATAATCGAACAAATGAAAAAGGTATTAATTTCCTGCAAGAACAGATTAGCGGGTCGATTTCCAGACAAATGTCGGGTTCTTGAGGGAAGCTGCCCCCCTTGTTTGTTGACACTGCGGCTGGCGCGTTTTTTGCAACTCTATCAGGGAAATCCCTAAGTTTTTATAATTCAGCATTGCCCATAAGGCCCCACGTGATGCTGGCGTGGGGCTTTTTGTTTCTACGGGGACCGGGGTACCTATGCCATTTCCCCTTCACCGCTACCAGTCCGGCAAAAGATTGCCAGAAAGAAATCTGAGGGTGAATGATTCCTTCTACGTCGCCCGATGACCTTTTCCTTTTAGTGGCCGACAGCCAGCCCCGGGATTTTCTGGTGAATTTTCTGGAAGCCCAGGGGTATGCTCCCCGGGTCCTGGCGCATCCCGGGGAACTGGTCAAAACCCTGAAACGGACCCAGCAGGGCACGGTGTTTGTGGATTGCCTGATTGTGGTCACCTATGGCCCGGGCCTCTATGCCAAAATCAAAGTGGCCTGTCCGGGTTGCCGTCTAGTCCTTTTGTGCGACAAGAGTCACCCTGAGCACCGGGACCTGGTCAAGGAGGCCATGGATCTGGGGATTTACGCCTGCCTGCTGGCTCCCTTTGCGGAATGGGAGATTCTGGCCATGGTGCGGCAAAGCCAGGGGGCCAGGCAACCCGGCCGCCGCCAGTCCCGGACTCGGGCAAAGCGCTGAAACGGTATCGGTTTTCGGTAGAGCCTCTTGCAAATATCACATATCTGTCATTCTGAGGGAGCCGTAGGCGACCGAAGAATCTAGATCCTTCGCTTCGCTCAGGATGACAAAAATGACTTTTGCAAGAGCCTCGGTAGATACTTATTTTTTCTCTCGCCTCACATTCGGGAGGACCGACCGGTGTGTCGGACCCGTCCCCGGTCGTGTTTGCCACAGGCTCTCCACCAAAGAAAAATTTCTAGTCGTAGGGCGGGCGTCCCGCCCGCCTTAAGCATTGCTGTCCATTTCAAGCGCCGCCTCAGGTGACGGGTCTGCCAGAATAATTAGTTGGTTTCTTGATAAGGAATGGGGTCCGTCGCTCCCGCCGCGGCAAAGCCCTTCAGGCGCAAGAGGCAGGAAGAGCAGCGCCCGCAGGCCAGCTCATCGTTGACATAGCAGGACCAGGTAAGGTGGAAGGGGGCTTCGAGCTCCAGGCCCAGGCGGACGATACCGGCCTTGTCCAGGTCGATGAGCGGGGTTTTGATTTGCAGGTGGGTTTCCGGGCGGGTGCCCAGGTCGATGACGCGGTTAAAGGACTCGAAAAAGAGAGGGCGGCAGTCCGGATAACCGGGATTGTCCAGCACATTGGCGCCGATGAACACGGCCGCCGCGCCCAGCACTTCGGCCCAGGCCGTGGCTGTGGCCAGAAGAATGGAGTTGCGAAAGGGGACATAGGTGGAGGGAATGCCCGGGGGGTCGGCCCCGGTGGGCACAGCCCGGGAGCGGTCGGTGAGGCTGGAGCCGCCGATGCGGCCCAGAAAAGCCAGGTCGGCCTCCAGGAGCAGATCCAC
>CAZLRL010000017.1:5295-9923 GCA_964561645.1 uncultured Desulfobacterales bacterium | reverse complement strand
CTGAGTTCCCGGGCCACGGTCCGCTGCCCGTAATTGGCGTGGCACAGGGCCAGGTCGAAATCCCGGCGGGCCGCGGCCGCGGTCACGCAACTGTCCAGCCCGCCGCTCATCAGGACCACCGCCAGGGGTCGGCCTTTCATATGCCCCGGGCCTCCGGCCCCCAGATGTATTTGTGCAACTGCAGGTTGAGGCGCAAGGGAAGCCCGCTCTCGATAATCCAGGCGGCCACCTCGGCCGGGGTCAGGGGCGCGCCGAATACCGGCGAGACCAGCACCGGCAGGCGGCCCGGGAGCCTGTATCTTGCGGCCACTTCCACCGCCCAGTCAAAATCGTCTTTATCGTCAATAACAAATTTGACCTCATCCCGCGGGGTGAGGATGTCCAGATTGGCCCAGAGATTGTGCCGGCTCATGCCGCTTGACGGGCATTTGAGGTCCACGATGCGCCGCACCCGGGAATCAACCCCTTGAAGGGGGAGGGAACCGTTGGTCTCCAGAAGGACCTCCAGGTCGGCCTTGAGCAACCGATCCAGGAGCCCCCGGGTGCCTTTTTGAAGCAAAGGCTCACCGCCGGTGACCAGCACCAGGCGGGTAGGGGACTGTCGGGCCGCGCCCACCAGAGATCCCACCTCCCAATCTTCGCCTCCCTCATAGGCATAGGTGGTGTCGCAGTAGCGGCAGCGCAGATTGCACCCGGACAGCCGGATAAAAAAAGCCGGCAGACCCGCCAGGGTGCTTTCTCCCAGCAGGCTGGTGAAGGTTTCGCAGACGGTTAGGTGCGACATGTTTTAGAAAATCGACGGATTATCGAAGTTATACCAATTTCGCTTTCAAATGAAACAAATCTTGCAATGTAACTAATGGATATTCTTATTTCTTTTTACTGAAAACCGAAAACAGAAAACAATATTACTCGGGGGAGCCCTCCTCCTCGAAGACCAGGTCAATGGACTCCACCCCCTGGCCGCCGCTCAGTGTGGCCAGGCCGTCGCACACCGGGCAGACCACCACGGGCAGAAGCTCGTTGGCATGGACGTGCTCGCCCACCGCATAGGGTGCCACGGAGCCGCATTTGGTGCATTCCATCATCACGGGGTTGACTTCCAGGGTGAGTTGCGCCTTTTCCAGGGGGGTGTCCTTGGCGAGAATCTCAAAGGCCTGCCGGGCTGCGGCCTCGGAGTGGATATCCAACACTCCCAGTTTCAAGATCACTTCCTTTACCGGCACGGAGGACTTCTCTTCTTCCAGCCGCTCCAGAATGGATTTGACGATGTCCTGCATCAAGGCGTATTCGTGCATGTCCGGCCCGTCCTTGGTGGCGGTAAGGGGCCGCGGGATGACACAAAATTTGTCACCAGGCCCCATGTATAAAGAGAATACCCTCTTCCAGGGGATGAAGCAAGTTCTGGAGGAATCGGGAGCGAAGTGAGTATTTTTATTGAGATATTTTTATCCTAACTAGGGAAATGTCGCCTCCCACCGTTCTTTTCTGGACACCCGCAATCCTGGCGATGTACTTATTTTCACATGAATTTTTCGTTGCATTCTGCATCATCATCCCCTATGATACAACCCTTATCGGAGGCTTGCATGAGCACTCCGGCAGTACCCCTGGCAGTGAAGCCTGTGGCCAGTCTGATTCTGGCCCGGGACGATCTGGCCGGTCCAGTACTCCGGCGGTTGGCGACTTATTGGGGCCCGGTGGACCTGGTGGGTCCGCTATGGCCTTTCACCGCCACAGATTATTATGCCCGGGAAATGGGCGGCAACTTGTGGCGGTGTCTGGCTTCCTTCCTGCACCTGGCCAGTGCGGCCCATCTTGCCGATTGGAAAGTCCGCACCAATTTGCTGGAAAAACGCTTTTCTTTAGGGGGACGTCGCCTGGTTAACCTGGACCCGGGGTATGTGGCCCGGGAACGGCTGGTTCTGGCTACGGGGAAGAATTACGCTCATCGTATTTATCTAGGCCAGGGAATTTACGGGGACCTGACCCTGCTCGCACGCCGGGGCGGTTTCGAAGCCCTGGCCTGGACCTATCCGGACTATGCCGCCGGGCCCCTGCCGGAATTTTTGGCCCTGGTGCGCCGCAAATATCTCTGGCAGCTTAAACAGTTGGCAAGTTGATGATCAAGAGCATGACCGGCTATGGCCGAGGCGAAGTCGAGGAGGGCGGCCTGAAGTGGGTGGTGGAATTGAAAAGCGTCAATCACCGCTTTCTGGAGGTGTCTCCCAGCCTGCCCCGGCACCTGTGGGCCCTGGAGGACCGCATTCGCAAGCTGGTAAAAAGCCGGCTGGCCAGAGGCAGGGTGGACATGCAGCTCAGTTGGGAAGGCCGGGCCGAACGCCCCCTGACCGTGCGCTTGGATGACGCCATGACCACCCAGGTCAAAAATCTGCTCACCTCCCTGGCAGGAATCCTCCCGGAGCCCGAGCCGGTCCGCCTGACCCACCTGCTCCACTTTGCTGACCTTATCGTGGCCCGGGAACGGCAGACCCAGGACGTGGAGGAGATCTGGCAGGCGGTCTCCCGGGCCCTGGCCCAGGCCCTGGAAGCCCTCGAAGTCATGCGGGGCAATGAAGGCGCGGCCCTGGCGGAAGAGACCCAGGGCCATCTGGACCAGGTGAGCCGGGAGCTCATGCGCATCAAGACCCAGGCCGAGCTGGTGCCCGGCCTCTGGCAGGAAAAGCTGCAGGCCAGGCTGGAGGAGTTGCTGGCCGAAACCGCGCCGGTGGACGAAGGCCGTTTAATTCAAGAGATCGCCTTTTTGGCCGAACGTCGGGATATTCAGGAAGAATTGATCCGTCTGGAAAGCCATGTGGCTCAATTTCAGGAAACCCTGGAAGGGCCGAGCCCCATGGGGCGCAAATTGGAGTTCCTCCTCCAGGAGATGCTCCGGGAAACCAATACCATCGGGGTGAAGGCCGGCGACCTGGATATTTCCCAGGCTGTGGTGGCTATCAAGGGCCTGCTCGAGCGCTTGAGGGAACAGGTGCAAAACATTGAGTGAGAATTTTTTCGGGGGAAGTATGGACGGACGCTTGATCAATATAGGCTTTGGCAATACCGTGGTGAGCAGCCGGGTGGTGGCGGTGATCATGCCCCAGTCGGCGCCCAGCAAGAGGATGCGGGAGGAGGCGCGCCAGACCCAGCGCCTGGTGGACGCCACCCACGGTCGCAAGACCCGGTCCATTATTGTCACCGACAGCAATCATGTCATCCTGTCTGCAGTTCACGCCGATACCCTGTCCCAGCGCCTGAGCGGCAACCATGGTCCTCCCCGGGCCGAAGCGCTCCCAGAGAGCTAAGTGACCGAGGAGATCTATATCGTCAGTGCGCCTTCCGGAGCAGGCAAGACCACCCTCCTGAAACGGCTCCTGGCCGCTGATCCCGGGTTGAGTTTTTCCATTTCCTATACCACCCGTCCGCCCCGCACTCAGGAAACGCACGGCCGGGAATATTTCTTCGTCACCCAAGAAGAGTTCCTGCGCCTTCGGGACCAGGGGGGCCTGCTGGAATGGGTGGAGCAGTTCGGCCACTTTTACGGCACCTCCCGGGATTACGTCGCCCAAAGTCTGGCCGCGGGCTACGGCATCGTCTTCGATATCGACGTCCGGGGAGCCAAGGCCCTGAAAAAAAGGTTCCCTTATGCCACCTTTATTTTTATCCTGCCACCCAGCCTGGAGATTTTAGAGCAGCGGCTAGAGGATCGGGGCGAATTGTCCCCCGAAGAACTGGCCCGGCGGCTGGAACAGGGCCGGGGCGAGGTGGGGGAGGCCCACTGGTATGATTATCTGGTAGTCAATGAGCATCTCGACGAGGCCCTGGCCGAGCTCCAGGCCGTCATCCGGGCCAACCGCTGCCGCACCCTGAGAGTGTGGCCCCGGTTGGCTTCCCGCTTCGGTTTCTAAACCGTGCATCCGGCGGTTTTTTTCCGGCCCCAAGTTTGATATGATAAATATTTGAGAAAGTTACCCGCACTTCCTGGGGTTGGGAGGCCCAATAGCCCCTCCAACTCCGGAGGAGGTCACCCCATGTCCAAAGCGGCCACCGGCCCCACCCAGGCCCCGCGGCTGCAGGCCGTCTCCCCGGAACAGGGCCGGGACCTGTTCCTGTTCAACGAGATCGCCACGATCACGGCCCATACCCTGGACCTGCAGGAAATCGCCAACCTGACCCTGGAAAAAATTCTCGAGTTTTTTCAGATTGAAGCCGGCCTTCTCCTTCTCTGGGACCACGACACGCAACGTCTCACTTCGGTGGCGGCTCACGGCTTTGAGGTGGATTATTTGCACTGGACCGGTACCGGAGAGCTGGAAAAGGTCATCGGCCCCTATCTGTCCCGGGCTACCCAGCCGCTGATCATTCTGGACGTAAAGGACGACCCCCGCCTGGCCACTTCTACTTTTTCCGAAGCCATCCGCCATGACCCCCGCTTCCGGGCCGTGGTCAGCATACCCCTGAAATACCGGGAAGAGGTGAACGGCTTTTTAAATCTGGCGGCCATCGACCCCGGAGCGTTCCACCCCTTTCCCACCTATTTTTACAGCATTTTGGGCAACCAGATCGGTTTGGCCATTGCCAACGCCCGGCTCTACCACCACCTGCGCCGGTCCGAGCGCCGCTACCGC
>CAZLRL010000017.1:0-5285 GCA_964561645.1 uncultured Desulfobacterales bacterium | reverse complement strand
CTTTGAAGGCTCTCTGGACATGATCTTTGTCACCGACGCCTCCGGCCGGATTCTCGACCTGAACCCCGCCGGGCAGAGTCTTTTGGGATTGCCCCCTGAATCCGGCGGCGACTCCCTCCCTCATATGTCTGAGGTGTTCCATAACCCTCGGGATTGGGTGGCTTTTCAGGACCAGGTCAAGCGGGAGGGCTTTGCCCGGGATCTGGAGGTGGTGTTAAATCAGAAAAACGGCGGACAGGTGCCGGTCCTGCTCACCGGTATTATTCGACGGGACCGGGAAGGGGGGATCACGGGCTACGAAGGCATTGTCAAAGACATCACCGAACGCAAGCTGAGCGAACAGGAGATTCTCCGGGAAAAAAGGACCACCGAGGGCATCCTGGAGGGCCTCCCCCTTCCCACTTTTGTCATTGACCGCCACCACCGCATCATTTATTGGAACCAGGCCTGCGAAAAACTCACGGGTCATTCCCGGGAAGCAATGGTGGGCAGCTACCGGTACTGGCTCCCCTTTTATTCCCACGAGGGGCCCTACATGGCCTCTCTGGTCGTGGAGCAGAATTTCAAGGCCCTGGAGATATTTTTCGGCAACAAAAACCTCAAGCGCTCGTCCAACCTCCCCGTGGCCTTCGAATCCTATGAATATTTCCCGGATTTCCACGGTTCCGAACGGTATTTTTATAATACCTGCTCGCCGATTTACGACGAGGAGGGCCGGATTCAGGGCGCGGTGCAGGCCATCGTGGACGTTACGGATCGGGAGCGTTTGGCCCAGGAACTGCGGGAGTCCGAGGAAAAATTCCGCTCCCTGGTGGAAGCTTCCCTGGACGGCATCGTCCTCCACCGGGACCTCAAGCTGCTGTACGTCAACCGGGCCTGTCTAGAAATGTTCCGGTATGATCGGCCCGAAGACCTCCTGGGCCGGGACCTGGCCGAACTTATCGAGTACCCCTACCAGCAGGCCGCGCCCCAGCGCCTGGCCAACCTCCTGCGGGGCGCCTCCCCCCGGGTTTTTGAGATGAAAGGGGTGCGTCGGGATGGGGAAAAATTTGATTTGGAGGTCATCTCCTTTCCCACCACCTATGGCGGACGGCCCGCCAGCCAGACCCATGTCAGGGATATCACTCATAAAAAACAACTGGAGGATCATCTGGCCCGCACCGACAAACTGGCCTCCCTGGGCCAACTGGCGGCCGGCGTGGCCCATGAGATGAACAATCCCCTGGGCTCCATCATGGTCTTGAGTTACCTGCTCCTCGAGGACATGCGGGAGGAGTGCGTCGAGCGGGCCCAGATCGACAAGATCATCCGGGAAGCCACCCGCTGCAAGGAGATCGTCCAGGGCCTGCTGGAATTTTCCCGCTACATGCCTTCCCGGATGGTGCCGGTGCAGGTTAACAGCATTATGGATGAAGTCCTCTTCCTGGTGGGCGGCCACCTCTTGTTCCAGCACATCGATCTGGTGAAGGAATTTCAACCCGACCTTCCCCAGGTTCTGGGGGATAAAAACCGGCTGGAGCAGGTCTTTGTCAACCTCCTGATGAACAGCGCCGACGCCATGGAAGGTATGGGCCGCCTGACCGTGTCCACCTCCCTCAACCCGGAGGGCGACCGGGTGCGCCTGGCCTTCCGGGACACCGGCCCCGGCATCCCTGACGACCTTCTGGGCCGCCTTTTTGATCCCTTCTTTACCACCAAACGGGTGGGCAAAGGAGTGGGCCTGGGCCTGTCCATCAGTTACGGCATCATCGAAAAGCACCTGGGCCGTATCTTTGTGGAAAAGACGGGGTCGGACGGCACGACCTTTATAGTGGAACTGCCGGTGTACCGGGAATCCCAGGACTAGGCCCCCCTGGCCTGGACGGCTCAGCCTGCCGCCCACCTTCGGGCCCCGACAGGCTGCCTGGAAGCCATTTTACCACCCCATCTTTGTCGGCTTTGTGGGCCCGGGTTTATGAAAAAATGCACAAAATCCGGAGTGCTTTTCCCCGTCAAACGGCCCGGTCTCCCCAGCCCGTGCCCCCGAAGTTCTTGACCAGCCAACGAAATCAGGCCTCTGGGGCTCTGTTGGCCACGTCCGGGGGCCTGGAAAAAAAAATTGACTTGACCGGGTGGCTGTGATAGTTAGGCACATGTGAAAAGAATCATTTAGTCTTTCCCGCGACGCTAACCTTATATGAAGGAAGAAACCAGAAAGTTCATCAAAGAGCTGATGTCAGGGGGCTACAGGGCCTCGGCCATCGGGCTCTCCTTGGTCCTGGCCATTGTGATCGGCGGTGGCCTGGGCTATATGCTGTCGGAATACACCGGCAAGTCATACTGGTTTTATATCGGCCTGATCATGGGCATTATCGCCGGTTTCCGTAATCTCTATATTATGGGCCAGAAATACCAAAAGTGAGGGGTTCTTGGAACTGCTGGCGCCCCGCACCCTGAAGCTGGCCAATTGGATGGCCCTCGGCCTGCTCGTGATCCTGGGTTCCCTGTGGTGGGGGCCCAAATTCGGTCTCGGTGTGCTCATGGGGGGCCTGCTGGTGGTCTTCAACTTCCACTGGCTCCATCGCAATTTAAAAGGCTTGCTGGAAAGGCCCGCCCGGTCCCCGGAGAACGGACAAGGATCGGCCAAGGCATTTTTTGCCCTCCGGCAAATGCTGCGGTTTTGGGTGACGCTGGTAATTTTATACCTGCTGCTGCGTCAAGACTGGGTCAGTGTCATCGGGCTGGTGGTGGGGCTTTCCACCACGGTCGTGACCCTTATGGCGGTTGCCGTTATCGAGGTGATCAAGCTTAAGAAGAAGGAGGCCAATCCGTCTCATGGAACATCCCATTCTATTTCTTGATTTATTGACCAGGGCTTTCAATCTCCACATCCCGCCCCATATCATCTATACCTGGTTTACCATGCTCCTGTTGCTGGGGCTGGGGTATCTGGCCAGCCGCAGTGTCTCCCTGGTGCCGACCGGGGCCCAGAATGTCTTTGAACTTATCCTCGGCAGCCTGGAGGAGTTCATGGTGGAGATCACCGGTGAAGAAGGCCGCGCCTTTTTCCCCTTCATCGGCACCCTCTTCCTGTTTATTTGGTTTTGCAACCTGATGGGTTTGGTGCCGGGGTTATTTTCATCGACGGCCAACATCAATACGCCGCTGGCCATGGCCCTGTGCACCTTTATCTTTACCCATTATCTGGGGGTCAAATACCACGGGGTCAAGTATATCAAGCATTTTCTGGGGCCCATCCCCTGGTTGGCGCCCCTGTTCTTCCCCATCGAGGTCATCGGCCACATTGCCCGGGTTCTCTCCCTGACTTTGCGTCTGTTCGGCAACATCATGGGCGAAGACCTGGTAATCGCCATTCTGCTGCTGCTGGCCGGCAAGTTCATCGCCCCGGTCGTCCTGATGTCGAGTCTGGCGGTATTCACCAGCACGGTGCAGGCGTTCATCTTTACCCTGCTCTCCATGATGTATTTCGCCGGGTCCATGGAAGAGGCCCACTAAAACTTTGGAAGAAGGCCACATTACACATATCTGGTAGGAGGTTAATGCAATGGTAAGAATCGGTTTGGCACTGCTTTTCACTCTGGTCTGGGCTTCTCTGGCTCTGGCACAAGAGGCCACCGGCGCTGGCGCTGGCGCCGCTGCCAGTCTGGGCGGTTTTTTCAGCTACGCCGTGATGGCCGCCGGCTTCGGCATCGGCATCGCCGCGTTCGGTACCGGCATCGGCCAGGGCCTGGCCATCAACAAGTCGGTGGAAGGCATTGCCCGCAACCCCGAAGCTTCCGGTAAGATCACCGTGACCATGCTCATCGGTTTGGCCATGATCGAGTCTCTGTGTATTTACGCCCTGGTCGTGGCGCTCATCATCCTCTTTGCTTACCCGATGACGGCCCCCATTGCTGCGGCTCTGGGAATCAAGGGTTAAAGTACCTTAACGTATGGGGGGCTCGCGCCCCCCTTTTCAGCACCTCGGGCATTGTGCATTTATGAACTTGGGGTTAGCCTTATTAGAGAGCTAACTTATGCGATCACCTATGAAATTTTCCAAAATCCCGGCAGCAACCATCACCCGCTTGTCTATTTATTCCCGATACCTGGAGGCCCTGGCCCAGGAGGGTGTCAAGATCATCGCCTCGGACAAGCTGGCGGAGAAATGCGGCGTCAACCCCGCCCAGATCCGCAAGGATCTGGCTTACTTCGGGGAATTCGGCATCCGGGGCGTGGGTTATTTCGTTAAAGAATTACTCTTTGAAATCAAACGCATCCTGGGCTTGAACAAGATCTGGAAAATGGCCCTGGTGGGCATCGGCAACCTGGGCTCGGCCCTGTTGGCCCATCAGAATTTCATTCGTCAGGGCTACGAGTTCGCCGCGGTTTTTGATGTGGACCCCGCCAAGGTGGGGCGGCGCCTGCCCAGCGGACAGGTTATTCACCATCTGGACGAGCTGGTCATGGTGATCAAGGATCAGGATATCGAAATCGGGGTCGTCGCCACCCCCGCGGACCGGGCCCAGGATGTGGCCCAGCGGCTCATCGACTCCGGAGTCAAGGCCATTTTGAATTTCGCGCCCACCCAACTCCAGGTCATCGAAGGCATGGCGGTGGAAAACGTGGATTTTACCGTCAAACTGGACAACCTGGCCTACCACCTCACCATGGGGAATGCTTAGGGTCTGGATTATAGTGCTTAAACCGTACTCTACATAAACTCACCCTGGATTTTTTCAGCTCTGAAAATGTCTGAGTTAGGGCGCGTCTTATACCAGGTTGCTGTCATAGAGGTAAAAAAATGTAGCCGCAGGCTTCAGCCTGCGCCGGGGGCACGGCAAGCCGTGTCCCTACAGTAAAATTACTTGTCTGACGGCAACGCGCCAAAATTGGGGCGTGAAACGCACCCTACCTTAATTTTCATGGTTTCGGGTGTTCACTTGGAAAATGAAGGGCTCGTTCCCAAGCTCCGGCCTGGGAACTTTTTTTTACCCCCAAAGCTCTGCTTGGGGTTCGCCTCAAGTATTCTTACTACCTGGAATCATCCAAAGGCGGGAGGCGCTTCGCTTTCCCGCCCTACAGCCCTACAGCCCTGCAAATTTAGGTGGCACAGGTTTTTAAACTGTGCAGGCCAGAACCCTTTGATTAGGTTTAGCTTTTTTCGCCAAATCCCGCCCAGGGCGTCATTCAAATATCCCAACCTGCAAAATATAATGGTGCGCTCCCGTCCCACGGACACTTTCTGCTTACCCAGCCTTTCCCTTAATTTTTTCCGCCGCTTCACCTGCACAGCAGGGGAGGGT
>CAZLRL010000016.1:0-15972 GCA_964561645.1 uncultured Desulfobacterales bacterium | reverse complement strand
ACGACATCGCGGAGCAGGGGGTTTATCAGAATCTGGACGTGGTGCTGGGCGGGGGGCGGCGGCAGTTGCTGCCCCACGAAGACGGCGGCCGGCGCCCCGACCGCGAAAACCTGGTGGAGGTCTTACAACAACGGGGCTATGCCTTGGTGGCCACCGCCCAGGAATTGGATAAGGTGAAATCCGGCCAGGTGTACGGCATATTTGCCGACAGCAGCATGGAAGCCGAGATCGACCGCCCGGAGTTTGCCCCCCGGCAGCCGACCCTGGAGGACATGACCCAAAAGGCCCTGGAACTGTTGTCCCAGGATCCCGAAGGCTTTTTTCTCCTGGTGGAGGGCAGCCAGGTGGATTGGGCCGGCCACGCCCATGACCCGGCCCACCTGCTCAGCGATCTGCTCATGTTTGACCGGGCGGTGAACGCGGCCCTCGATTTTGCCCGCCAAGACGGCAACACCCTGGTGTTGGCCGCGTCCGACCATAACACCGGCGGCCTGACCATCGGCAATTATGCCACCAGCACTTATCCCCGGATGGCACCGGAGGCCCTCCTGGCCCCCCTGAAAAAGATGCGCTTATCCACCCGGGGATTGTGGCGTAAGGCTGGCCCCCTGCCGACCCCGGAAAAAATTCAGGCCGTGGTCCGGGAATTCTGGGGTGTGGAGATCACCCCGGAGGAGGCCCGACGGATTTTGGCCCGGGCCCCCTTGCGGCCCGGCGACCCCAACTACGGCTTCGGGGAAGTAATCTGCCCCCAATACACCTATATCGGCTGGAGCACCCACGGCCATACCGGGGGCGATGTCCCCCTGTTCGCCTTCGGCCCCGGACGGCCGGCGGGCCTGCTGGAGGGGCCGGAGATCGGCCGGGTCTGCGCCCGGGCCCTGGGGGTGAACCTGGACCGGTTGAACGCCCGCCTGTTTCAGGACGCGGCCGCGGCACTGCCGGGCGGCCAGGTGGCCGTCGACGCGGCTGACCCGGAAAATCCCGTGGTCAAGATCGCCTGGCGCGGCCGGCAGGCCGAGCTGCCGGTGAATAAAAATCTCCTCAGGCTGGAGGGAAAGACGGTGCCCCTCGAAGGGGTGGTGGTCTATGTTCCCCAGACCAAAAAGATTTTCCTGCCCCTCCAGGCGGTGAATTTGATCAATGGGGCGCCTGATACTCTGCCCTCTGTTACTGAGTAGCGAGCGCCCTGGGCACGGCAAGCCGCGCCCCTACAGCAAATTTACTTATCTGACGGCAACTTGGTATTACTGGAAATAAAACGGGCGGCCCGGGATCACCGGGCCGCCCCAAATTAGGACAAGGACAGGCACCGCAGGTAAGGTCGGCGTCTGTCCTTTTCAGACTCGCTTACCACCTGGCATCGAACAGGCGGGAGAAAAATCCCTGATTTTCCTCAGGGTTGGCCAAATTGGCCTTGGACTTCCGGATGTAGTCCTTGACCTCGGTGGGTTTGAAGAAGGGGTATTCCTGAGACAGAGCCTGGAAGCGGTCCAGGGCCGAAGTGTAGTGCTTGGTGTTGAAATAAAATTCCCCTACATAAAACTCGTGCGCAGCCAGATCCTCCAGGCACCGGAGCTTGAACTTTTCTGCTTTGGCGGCAAATTCCGACTGGGGATATTTCTTTTGCAGCCGCCGAAATTCCGCCAGGGCTTTCTGGGTGTAGGACTGGTCCCGGTCGATGGTGGGCCGCTGCCGGTAGAAACACAGGGCCTGCTGATAAATCACGTAAGGGATGGCCTTATTGGTGGGATGCAGTTTTTCGAATTCCTGGTAAGCCAGCTGGGCTTCGTCGAATTTCTCGTTGTAATACAAGGAGTCAGCCAGCTTCACCTGGGCCATCAGCGCTTGTTCGCTGTAAGGATAACGATCTTTGATCTTGCTGAAGATGTCTTCCGCGGCGTAGTAGTTCCGGTCCTTCAGTTCCTCAATGCCTTTCTTGGCCAAATCTTCGGGCGGTCTGTCCTCGAGCTTTTTCCCGGACCATAGTCTGCTGATCCCACAGCCGCTGACCAGGCCGACCAGGGCCAAGAGCACCATGAATCTGGTTAACCAGGATCGTCTCATACAGATTCCCTCCCCCGAACTTTATCCAGGTAGTGTTCCACGGCAGTGGCAGCCATGGCGCCCTCTCCCACCGCGGTGGCTATCTGCCAGAGAGTCTTGGACCTCACATCCCCGGCCGCGAACACTCCCGGAACATTGGTGGCCATCTCTTGGTCGGTAAAGACAAAACCCCACTCGTCCATCAACACGATATCGTTAAGCCACTTGGTGTTGGGCATGATGCCGATGGCGATGAAACACCCGGTGACGGGGAGGTCGTGTTTCTCCCCGGTTTTGACATTTTTCAAGGATATGGCTTCCAGACCCTTTTGGCTGCCCTTGAATTCCTCCACCACCGAATCCCAGTGCACCTGGACCTTGTCATGATTCAAAACCTGTTCCTGCAGGTACTTGGCCCCCCGCAATTCGTCCCGACGGTGGATCAGGTGAATCTTGGAAGCGAAGCGGGCCAGAAACAGGGTCTCGGACAGGGCGGTGTCGCCGCCCCCCACCATGGCGATTTCCTGGTCCCGGTACAGGGCGCCGTCGCAGGTGGCGCAAAAACTGACCCCTTGGCCGGTCAATTCCTCTTCGCCCGGCACCCCCAGGCGCCGGTAATGGGCCCCGGAGGCAATGATGACCGCGCCGGTGGTCAGACGCCGGTCTTCCAGGACCAGGGTCAGGGCCGGTTCCTCGGAGGTCCCGGGGATCAGCTCCAGCACTTCGCCGGTGACGATTTTGAGGCCGAAGCGTTCGGCCTGCTGCTTCATGCGGTCGCTCAGCTCCGGACCGGAAATACCCTCGGGAAAACCGGGGTAATTCTCTACCAGGTCGGTAGTCATCATCTGCCCGCCGTGAATCAGCTTTTCGATCAGGAGGGCGCATAGGCGGGCCCGGCCGGCATAAATGCCCGCAGTGAGACCCGCAGGCCCGCCGCCGATAATAACCAGGTCGTATTCCCAGGATGGCATGAGAGTAGTGCTACAGAACCTTTTTCAGGGCTCCTTCGATAATGGACTTGGAAACCGCTCCCGTGATTTGCTCCTGGACTTGGCCGTCCTTGAAGACAATAAGGGTCGGAATGGCCCGGATCCCGAACTTGACCGGAGTCTTGGGATTCTCGTCCACATTCATCTTGGCCACTTTCACTTTGCCCTCATAGTCCCGGGCCAACTCCTCCACTACCGGAGCGATGGCCCGACAGGGACCGCACCAGGCCGCCCAAAAATCCACCAGCGCCGGAACGTCCGATTTCATGATTTCATCTTCGAAATTCGCATCGCCCACAACCATCGGTTCAGGTCCTGCCATCTTATCCTCCTAAGCTGAGTATGTTCAAGATTTTATAAAAGTTACTATTTCTCCGGATATTGTCAATGAATTTTCAGGGCCTGAGCGGTTGGCGAAGGGTTCTTTGGCGACATATCCAGGGCCTGGAGAGATTGTTAAACTCATATACCCCGATTAGCGTGCGTCCTACACAAAAAGGCGTATCGCGCGGAAGCCCGCTCATATAGCTATTACTCGTGCTCGTAGGGCGGGCGTCTCGCCCGCCACTCTTTTGGAGCCTCATTGTCGGCGGGCGGGACGCCCGCCCTACGACGATTTTTTTGATCCGAGGCACCCACCCTTTGCCTCTTAAAACTCTTTGACCCAAACCCAGGGATAATTTTCCTCCTCAGGCCAAATTTTCACCGGATTGTTGAGGATATATTGGGCCTTGTCCAGGAATTCTTTCTCATCCCTGACAATGCGATCAAAATATTCCTCTTGCCAGATGGGCGGTTTCCTATGGCAGTCCCGACAAAATTTGTGGGCCGTAAAAGACTTCCAGGAGTGAACCAGATTTTGCAGACGATGGTTTTTTAAAGGCTTGATCAGCACATGCACGTGATCGGGCATGGCTACACAGGCGCAAAGTTCATATTTGAGGCCGTCAAAATGTTTCAGGGCCGAGATAATCGCTCCCCGTTCCTCGATGCCCAAGTCGGCCTGGGAGGGAGCTAAACGCCAGGTAACAAAATAAACCGACCCCCCCAGCCGCCAGTGGGGCATTCTTCGGCGATAAATAATCAGCTCCTCTTCAGACCTTTTGCCCATGAATTTCATGTCCCTATAAAGATCTAAATATCCGTAGGGCGGGCGTCTCGCCCGCCGACCATAAGTCATCCTATCAAGAACGGCGGGCGGGACGCCCTCCCTACGCTTCGAAATACTACAGGATATCTCTCTATGCTAAGTCTTTTTGAGACCTGTTTCCCGCCCCACTTTTGTTTTTATTACGATCCAATTAATCACCAGCAACTAATCCTCACCTTACCACAATTTTGCCCCATAAAAAAAGCCCGGCTGCTGCAGCCGGGCTTGGAGTCAAAAGTGGCGGGCGGGACGCCCGCCCGACGGCTTTTTTTATTTTGAAGCAGGGCGCCTGCCCCACGGTTTTATTTGGTGCGGACGCTTCCCTAAGGGGATCGATCTTTGATTTTAACTCACCTGCGGCCGGGGATGAAGTTTGGCGGCCTCCAGAATCTCCGGCACCCGCTCCTCCCATTCAATGGCCATCAGGTGGATGCCCGCAATGCCTTTCATCTCCAGGCACTGCTGCATCTGCTCCACCGCGATTTTGATCCCTTCCGCGGCCTGCTTGTCCTTGGGCACGCCCTTGAGCCGGGTGATGTACTCATCGGGCACCAGAAGACCGGGCACGAACTTTTTCATGTAGTTGGCCATACCCACGGATTTGAGGGGCGTAATACCCGCCATGATGTAGCACTTTTCCGTCAGACCCATGTCGTTGGCCATCTCCATGAACTTGTTGAAGCGCTCCATGTCATAGATGCACTGCGTCTGGATGAACTGCGCCCCGGCCTGGATCTTCTTGGCCAAACGGATGACCCGGAACTCAAAGGGGTCGGCAAAGGGATTGGCCGCCGCGCCGATGAACATCGCCGGTTTCCCTTCCACCTCGGTGCCGCTGATCATTTTGCCGTCGTCCCGCATTTGGCGCACACAATCGAGTAAATTGGTGGAGTCCAGATCGAAGACGTTTTTGGCCTGGGGATGGTCGCCGAAGGACTGATGGTCGCCGGTGAGGCACAAGAGATTCTTGATCCCCAGCGCGGCCGCGCCCAGGACATTGCTTTGCAACCCGATACGGTTCATGTCCCGGGTGACCATCTGCATCACCGGCTCGATGCCCATGTCCAAGAGGATACGGCTGGCGGCCAGGGAACAGAAGCGCACCACCGCGGTCTGGTTGTCGGTGACGTTCACCGCGTCACCGTAACCCTTCAGATAACTGGCTTTGTGGCGAAAATGCTCGGCATCGGCCCCCCGCGGCGGGCCGCATTCACAGGTGACGGCCTTGTGGCCGGCTTTCAAAACCTTTTCCAGGTTGCTCCCGGCGGTCATGCTCATTTTCTCAACTCCTCCCGGATCATGGTGCGAGGTCCGCCGTCCCGGCTGGTGGACCAGTCTTTATAGAGTCTGGGGGGTTCCAGGCGTTGGAGTTGCCCCAGATTCTTCAGGCGGTCGTAAATAAGGTGCCAGACGCAGTCGATGGTGCCCTTGCCCACTTCGCATTTGCCCCCCGAGGAGCCGCCGCAGGGGCCGTTCATCAGCTGCTTGGCACACCGGGTCACGGGGCACAAGCCGCCGAATTCCCCGATAATGCAGTGGCCGCAGGCCTGGCAGTATTCCTTCCAGACGCCGTGTTCCGCCGCGCCCCCGATAAACGTGGTGTTCAGGCCCGGGTAAACCGGCACATAGGGGTAGCGAAAAGCCACATATTGGGGCCCCACACTGCAGGCAATGGAGACCACCGCGTCCGCATCCTTGACCAGGTCGTCCAGAGGCTCGATATACTCCGGGTCGCACTGGCGCTCACAGGTGTATTCCACCACCTCCAGGGGTTGGCTGGCGGACTCCCGGGCAATCCTGAGTTCGGAGGCCAGGATGCCCACTTCTTTTTCGCCTCCCGAGTTGCAGACGGTGACGCAGCCTTTGCAGCCCGCCACCACCACCTTCTTGCAATCTTTGATCATTTCCAGAATTTCCGCCACCGGTTTGGATTCTGCTATAACCATATGATTCCTCCTATCCCGCGGCTGCCGGGTCTTCCAGCCGAGAGCGACGTCGCCCCCGAAAAGACAGGGTTTCCCTGCCCCTCCTCCTGGAAAACCGGTGCACGGGACTGGACTTAGTTATTGATTCCTCAAGAATATTTTACCTTGGCCCAATCAGCCAGGCAAGTGGCTTTGTGCTCTAATTCACAATAATATGGCGCTTATGGTCATTTGTCAAATACAAAAATTCACCAGAAATTTTTAAATAATCCCCCGCTGGGACCAAAAATAAATGTTGACAAAACCCTTTGTTATTGATTAAAAGGGGGACTATGTGAAAAAAAGTATGAGCCCTGGCCGGGTGAGGTATAGGGTCCGGTGGGGTTAACTATTGCTAAAAACCCGGCCCCTTTAGGCGCTGGGATAAAAAAAGGAAAACACCTAAACCTTAAGGAGGCCCGTGTATGGCTAAGTACGATCCGGTTAAACAAAAAGACTGGCAGATTGCCGAAATCGCCGAAGCGGAGATGATTCCTTTTGATGAGATGTGCGATAAATTGGAAATCCCCAAAGAGGAACGCATCCCCTACGGTCAGAAGATCGGCCGCATCGACTACCTGAAGTGCCTGGAACGTTTGAAGGACAAACCCGACGGCAACTACATCGAAGTCACTGCCATCACTCCCACCCCCCTGGGGGAAGGTAAATCCACCACCTCCATGGGCCTCCTGGAAGGCATGGGCAAACGGGGCGTCAACGTGGGCGGCTGCATCCGGCAGCCCTCCGGCGGACCCACCATGAACGTCAAGGGCACCGCGGCCGGCGGCGGCATCTCCCTGCTCATTCCCATGACCGATTTCTCCCTGGGCCTCACCGGCGACATCAACAACATCATGAACGCCCACAACCTGGCCATGGTGGCCGCCACCTCCCGGCTGCAGCACGAGTTCAACTACGATGACACCCAATTGGCCGCCCGGAATCTGAAACGCCTGAACATCGATCCCAAAAACTTCGAAATGGGCTGGATCATGGACTACTGCGCCCAGGCCCTGCGCAATATCACCATCGGACGGGGCAGCAAAATGGACGGCTTCATGATGGATTCCCGGTTCGGCATCGCCGTGTCCTCGGAAGTTATGGCCATCCTGTCGGTTTTCACCTCCCTGCCCGACCTCAAGGAACGGCTGAATAACATGGTGGTGTGCTACGACAAGAAGGGCAACCCCATCACCACCAGCGACCTGGAAGTGGGCAATGCCATGACCGCCTGGATGCTCCCCTCCATCAACCCCACCCTGATGCAGACCGTGGAGAAGCAGCCCTGCTTCGTGCACGCCGGCCCCTTCGCCAACATCGCGGTGGGCCAGTCCTCCATCGTCGCCGACCAGATCGGTCTGAAGCTCTTTAAGTATCACATCACCGAGTCCGGTTTCGGCGCCGACATCGGCTTTGAAAAATTCTGGAACGTCAAATGCCGCTTCAGCGGCCTCATCCCCAACGTCTCGGTCCTCACCGCCACCGTCCGGGGCCTCAAGCATCACGGGGTCAAAGCCGGCGCCCTGCCGTGTCCTCCGGGCAAACCGGTCCCCAAAGAATATTTCGAGGCCTCCAAAGAAACCTTGAAATGGCTGGAAGAGGGCGTGGAAAACGCGGTACACCATGTCCGCACCATCAAGAAAGCCGGCATCAACCCGGTGGTGTGCATCAACTCCTTCCATTTCGACTCCGACGAAGAGCACGCCGTGATTCGCCGGGCCTGCGAAGCGGAAGGCGCCCGGGTGGCCGTGTCCCGGCATTGGCAGTATGGCGGTGAAGGCGCCCTGGAATTCGCCGACGCGGTCATCGATGCCTGCAAAGAAAAGCCCCAGTTCAAGTTCCTCTATCCCAATGAAATGCCCCTGCGTCAGCGGGTGGAAATGATTGCCAAGGAAGTGTACGGCGCCGACGGCGTGGACTTCGCTCCCGAAGCCGTGGCCAAGGCCAAGAAGTTCGAGGCGGATCCCAAGTATAACGAGTACGCCACCATGATGGTGAAGACGCACCTGTCCCTCACCGCCGATCCTACCAGGAAAGGCACCCCCAAAGGCTGGCGGCTCCCCGTCCGGGACTTCCTGGTTTACGGCGGCGCCAAATTCATCTGCCCGGTGTGCGGCGCGATTTCGCTGATGCCCGGCACCGGCTCCGACCCGGCCTTCCGGCGGGTGGACGTCGACACCAAAGCCGGCAAAGTCACCGGCTTGTTCTAACTTGCTTCTCCTCATCCTTCCAGGCCCTCCGGGGCCTGGAGGGCTCCTCGCCGGTTCCCGTCTGGACGGGAACCGGTTTTTTTTGCCATTACCAGGCTTCAGAAAATATGAAGCGGGCCCTGCCTGTGTTTCGGTTTTCTGTAAGAAGAAATAAGATGATCGGTTAGTTAAGGTTAAATTTCACCTCAAAGCATTTTTGCACCATCGGTCTTTTGGTCACAGGGTCCAGGGGCTCGCGCCCGGGACTACTTTTGTGATATATATCACTTGATTTGGGTCTTGACTTTGTGATACAAATCACAGAGGTAGGAAACCAGGCGGGACTTCTGGGTCTGTCACCGACTGGGGCCCCGGACCTGTTGCCGGTTCAGGGGCCCACAGCCGGATCACGAGGAGAAGACCGGGCGACGCTTGGCCAGGCCCGTTTGGTGGACAATTTCGGATACCGATAAAAAGGACTGAAATCATGAGGATTAAAACGCTGGACGACTTGAAGGCGGTGAAAGAAAAGGGGCTAAAGCTCATTTACCCCGAGAAGATCAAAATCATGGTAGGGATGGCCACCTGCGGCATCTCCGCGGGCGCGGACAAAGTTTACCGGACCCTGGAGAACAAAATTGCCGAGCTGGGGCTGGATGTGCAGCTGGAAATGACCGGCTGCATCGGTTTTTGCCAGCGAGAGCCCCTCGTGGACGTGGTCTACCCTCATAAGGTGCGCCTCTCTTATCAGGGCATGACCCCCCAGAAAGCCGAGGCCATGGCGGAGGCCATCAAGGCCAACGAAATTTATCAGGAAAACCTCCTCTGCCGGATTGATCAGGAGGAGTTCCTGGTTGAGGGGGAGACCAAGGTTCTCGCCAATCCCCAGCCGGTGGAATTGCCGGTGGAAGTGCCCAGGTATGAGGACGTGCCGTTTTTCAAAAAACAAGTCAAGATTGCTCTCCGGAATTGCGGCTACATTAATCCGGAGCGCATCGAAGAATATATTTCCAAAGGGGGCTATCTGGCCTTGCATAAAGCCTTGACCGAAATGACCCCCAAAGAAGTGATAGAGCAGGTCAAGGCCTCGGGACTGCGCGGCCGTGGCGGCGGCGGCTTCCCCACCGGCATCAAGTGGGAATTCTGCCATAATAACCCCGGCGAGATGAAATATGTCATCTGCAACGCCGACGAAGGCGACCCGGGGGCCTTTATGGACCGGGGCATCCTGGAGGGCGATCCCCACGCCGTCCTGGAGGGCATGGCCATCGGCGCCTACGCGGTGGGGGCCCAGGAAGGCTACATTTACTGCCGGGCCGAATATCCCCTGGCCCTGTTCCGTTTGGAGAAGGCCATCGAGCAGGCCGAAGCAAGCGGGCTCTTAGGGGACAACATCTTTGGCAGCGATTTTTCCTTCCAGCTCAAAATCCGTGAGGGCGCCGGCGCTTTCGTCTGCGGCGAAGAGACCGCGCTGATCGCCTCCATTGAAGGCAAGGTGGGAGAACCCCGCCAGCGTCCCCCCTTCCCGGCTCAGTCCGGACTCTGGGGGAAGCCCACCATCATCAATAACGTCAAGACCTGGTCCCACATCGCCCCCATCATCACCCGGGGCCCCGATTGGTACGGCTCCTTCGGGACCGAGAAAAGCAAAGGCACCACGGTCTTTGCCCTGGTGGGCAAAATTGTTGACGCCGGCTTGGTGGAAATTCCTCTGGGCACCACCCTGCGGGAAATGATCTTCGAAATCGGCGGGGGTATTGCCGGGAAAAAGGAATTCAAGGCGGTTCAGACCGGAGGACCCTCCGGCGGCTGCATCCCCGCCAAATACCTGGATACCCCGGTGGAATATGAATCCCTGGCCGCGTTGGGCTCCATCATGGGTTCCGGCGGCATGATCGTCATGGATGACCGGGACTGCATGGTGAACGTGGCCAAATACTTCTTGGATTTCACCCAGGAAGAGTCCTGCGGCAAATGCACCCCCTGCCGGGAAGGCACCCCGCGCCTCTTGGAGATCCTGGAGGCCATCACCGAAGGGGAGGGCGAACCGGAAGACATCGACAAACTGGTGGAGATGTCTGAACTGATCAAGGAGTCCTCCTTGTGCGGGCTGGGGCAGACCGCGCCCAACCCGGTCCTCACCACCATCAAGTACTTCCGGGATGAATATGAAGCCCACGTGGTGGACAAGAAATGTCCGGCCAAGGTCTGCCGGGCCCTGATCACCTTTCATGTGGACGCGGAAGCCTGCACCGGCTGCCAGCTCTGCCGCCTGGTCTGTCCGGTGGATGCCATCGAGGGAGCCAAAAAAGAGCTGCACACCATTCTCCAAGACAAATGCATCAAATGCGGGACTTGTTACGACCGCTGTAAGTTTGACGCCATCATTGTCGAATAAACGAGGCCTACTATGGTAAATTTGACGATCAACGACAAAAAGGTTGAAGTTCCTGAGGGCACCACCATCTTGGAAGCGGCCCGTAAGGAAGGAATTAAAATCCCCACCCTCTGTTATTATGAAGCCATCAAGCCCTATGGCGGCTGCCGCCTCTGTCTGGTGGAAGTCACCAGCGGCCCCCGCACCATCCTGACCGCGTCCTGCTCTTATCCCGTCGCCGAAGGGATAATGGTGCAGACCGACACGGAAAAGGTGCTGAAGGCGCGGCGGCTGGTCGTCGACCTGCTGTGGTCCCGTTGTCCGGATTTGCCCATTCTGGCGTCCATCGCCCATGATTTGGGGTTGGAAAAACCCAGCTTTCCGTTGGGGGACAGTCAGTGTATCCTCTGCGACCTCTGCACCCGGGTGTGCACCGAGCTCGAGGGGCTGGGTGTCATCGGCATGGTGGGCCGCGGTTCCAAACGCGAGGTCTTGACCCCCTTCGGGGACCTGCCGGAGCAGTGCGGGGAATGCGGGGCCTGCGGCTTTGTCTGCCCCACCGCCTGGATCCACGAGGTGGCCAAGATTAATGCGCCCTGCACCTTGACTTGCCCGGCCGGCATCAATGTCCAGGGCTATGTGCAGTTGATCAATCAGGGCAAGGAAGCGGACGCGGTGCAGCTCATCATGGAGCGGCTGCCCCTGCCCGGCACCCTGGGACGCATCTGCCCCCACCCCTGTGAAGAAGAGTGCCGCCGCAACATCGTGGATGAGCCCGTGGCCATCTGCAACCTCAAGCGCTATGCCTCCGACCAGGTGGATATCAAAGAGATCGACTTGCCCAAAGGCGAGCCTCACCCGGAAAAGGTGGCCATCGTGGGCGCCGGTCCGGCGGGGTTGTCCTGCGCCTACCACCTGGCCCGTCGGGGCTACAAACCCACTATTCTTGAAGCCTTGCCGGTAACGGGCGGTATGCTGCGGGTGGGCATTCCGGACTATCGCCTGCCCAAGGATATCCTGGACCAGGAAGTCGACAACATCCTGCGCCAGGGGGTGGAGCTGAAACTCAATACCGCCATGGGTAAGGACTTCACCCTGGACAGCCTCCTGTCCGAGGGGTATAAAGCCGTATTTCTGGGCACCGGCTGCCACGTGGGCATGAAACTGGGCATTGAGGGCGAGGACGCCGAAGGAGTCATGCAGGGCGTGGACTTCCTTCGCAAGCACACCCTGAAACAGCCTTTCCAGCTGGGCAAAAAAGTGGCAGTGATCGGCGGCGGCAACGTGGCCATCGACGTGGCCTGTACCGCCTTGCGCCTGGGCTCCAAAGTCACCATCGTCTATCGGCGCTCCCGGGACGAGATGCCGGCCCACCCCTGGGAAGTGGAACAGGCCCTGTGCGAAGGCGTGGAAAATATGTACCTCACCGCGCCGGTATCCATCAAAACCGACAACGGCAAGGTGGCGGCCCTGGTGTGCCAGCGGATGGAACTGGGCGAGCCCGACGCCTCCGGCCGCCGGCGCCCGGTCCCGGTCCCCGGCTCTGAATTCGAGCTGGACGTGGACATGCTCATCCCGGCCATCGGCCAGCGCTCTGACCCCGCCGGTTTGGAAGGCAGCGGCATCAACCTCACCAGATGGGGCACCATCGAAGTCGACGAAGTCACCCATGAAACCTCCCATTCCGGGGTTTTCGCGGCCGGGGATAATCAAACCGGACCCTGGATTGCCATCGGCGCCATCGCCGGCGGTCAGGAAGCCGCGGAATCCATCGACCGTTATCTCCAGGGCGTTGACCTGAAAAAAGGCCGGGAGAAAAAGAAGGAACACCATCATCGTCCTCCGGCCTTCCCCATGGGGGGAATTGTTCAGCCTCGGACAGAGATGCCCACGTTGCCCCCCGAATACACCTGCTCCTGTTTCGACGAAATCGCCACCGGTTTCACTAGCGATCAGGCCCGGTCGGAAGCGGGCCGCTGTTTGAACTGCTATTCGGAGTGCCTGGAGCGGTTGGCCAAACCGGGTGCTCCTCCTCCCGCCAAGTCCCGGGTGCTGATGCCGGAAAGGGGACCCAGAGAGCGCACCGCTTACGATCAGCCCGCGGATGAAGCCGCGGTGGCCGCCATTTTGAACAAGTATCGGGATGAACCGGGCAACCTGCTTCCCGTCTTGCTGGGCGTCAACCGGCATTTTAACTGGCTGCCCCGCCCGGCCATCGAACACGTGGCGGACGAACTGCGCGCCCCGGTGGCCGAGATCCTGCGGGTCGCCACCTTCTACAATGCCTTCAGTCTGGAGCCCCGAGGCAAGTATATTGTCAGCGTCTGCATGGGCACCGGCTGCTTTGTTAAAGGCTCCCCGCGCCTCCTCGACCGTCTGGAGAGGGAGTTGAAGATCAAACCGGGGCAAACCACCGAAGACATGCTGTTTTCCTTGGAAATGGTGCGCTGCATCGGTTGCTGCGCCCTGGCCCCTGCGGTCCGGATCAACGAGGATACCTACGGGCGTTTGAACCCGCTGAATATCCCCAAGATTCTGGACCTGTATGTGGAAAAACCCGCCGCGGAGGCGTAAAACCTGCACCGTCGGCTTTGACCAGCCGCGACTTCCTGACTCGCGGCTGGTAATCAACTAAAGCCCGCGGCCCTACACCGCTCGCTAAAAAAACCAAACAGGGCTGCCCAGGGAACCAACCTGGCGCAGCCCTTCTTAATTCTGTTTTCGGTTTTCAGTTTTCAGTTTTCTGTAATAAGAAAAATGTAGGGTGGGCACTGCCCGCCAATTCCTAACCGTTTAATACCGTTTTCGGTTTTCGGTTTTCTGTAAAAAGAAACAAGAATATCCATTAGTTACATTGCAAGTTTGTTTCATTTGAAAGCGAAATTGATATAAGGTAACCGTATGGCCCCTAATCAAAAAAAGACGTGGTGGCACAGGTGTCCTCACCTGTGCATGTTCCAGAGGTCCAGTTTCCTGCACATGAGGGGGAACTTTTTGCAGGCAAAGTATTTTATACCAAGTTGCTGTCCTATAGGTAACAAAATGTAGGAAGAATTGGTGCGTAAGACGCACCCTACGTCATCTTTATTCTCGTGCCCAAGTTGTACTTGGGCACGCCATCGATGGCTAAACTCCACTTGGCCGAAAACCAAAACGTTCCCAAGCTCAGCTTGGGAACGAGGACAGTGAAAGGATTAGAGGCACAGTCATAAATGGCTGGCAGTGTCCGCCCTACAACAACTTTGAACCTTGAACTTTGAACTCTACTTGCTCACATCCACGAACCGGGACTCCTCCACGGGCGGACAATAGCTCATGCGCAGGAAATGACCCACGTTCAGGGCCTTGAGCCGCTTTTGCACCACGCCCCGCCAGGTGCGGCAAAAGGCCAGAACTTCCCCCTCGAGGCTCCGCAGAGCCCGGACCTTCTCCCAAAATTCCGGCTCGGCCTCCTTCGGCCAGGAAAACTCCTTCAGGGTTCGGCGCCGCTGCTCCAGGAGCTCCAAGGCCCGGTCCAGTTCCCCTTGAGATACAGCCTGGGCCAGCTCCCGGGTCAACTGCACCATGCCCGCCAGATCAGCCGGAGTCAGGGTTGGGCCAGATTTCGCAGTATTTCCTGCCATTCCCGCACCATGGGTAACAGTTCGTATTCCATGAGGTCCGCCAGCAGCACGTAGTCTTGATCCTCGCTGATTTCCAGCATTTCATCCAAAAGATTCTGCAGGCTCTGCAACAGGGTGTTCGAGCGGCCGTTCCCGGAGGACAGGGCCTGGCTCAGATCCACCTGCAGCACCTGGCAGGCGTTGTCCCCGGTCAACAGCAGCCAGCGCAGGGCCTCCAGGACCTGGGCAAAGTAGTGGTTGGCCTCGTCCTCGGTGGAGACCCGGAAAAGCCGGGCGCTTTCCTCCAGGGCCTGACACAAAACCCCTGCCTGCTGCACGGCTTCCCCCAGGATCACCCGGGCCATGTCCTGATCCGGAATGGTCTTGAGGTCCAGATGGATGATTTCCTTGAGCTCCATGTAGCGGGATTCCCGGGGATAGCGCTCGCTGAAAAATTCGCCGTTGACCCGCACCTGAAAAAGCTGCTGCCCCGGGGGCACGAAACGGTCGTTCAATTCCACCAGGGCTTCCTCCAGGCTGCGCAGATGGGAAAAATCTACCGGGACATATTCTTCGTTGATGGTCACCTGCATGGCGCTCCCTCGCTTTCCGCCTGATAGGCGTCGTTGTTGGCCCACATATTTTGCACAGTCCGTGCCATTTTTGCCGGATCGTCCCCTTGATCCGGAATATTCAAAATCTGCTTCAGTTCGGCCAGGCTCTCCTGGGCCAGGGCCGCCAGCCGCCCCAGACGGGCATAAGCCCCCTCCAACTCCCGGGCCAGGGGCACGATCTCGCTGCCGTGTTTGTCCCGTTGCTCCTGGAAATAATACTCCGCCAGGGCCGCCAGCTCGGGGAAGGCCACCCCCAGGCGCCGCAATTCCTGGTCCACGTTCCCGAGATGGTCAATTTTTTGCCACAACCGCACCGGATATTCCTGGCTGACCCCCGCCAGAGATGCGATATCCCTGGCAATTTCTTCCCCCTGGGCCGCGGTTTGAGCCAGCTCCGCCAGGCAGGCCCCGCCCGGTCCCAGTCCCAGATCGTCCACGGGCGGCAAATAATGCCCTGTCAATATTTTGTCCAGCCATTCTTGCAGCAGCCGGAAAGCAAAGGTGGACTCGTCCAACATCCGGCCCCACACGGCGCGCTGCAGCCACAGCCAAAAGTCCCGGCGGCCCAATGGGCGCCGCCTCAAGGGGAGATAGGTATGATATCCCTGGGGGTCGATTCCGGACACATACACGCGCATGGAAGGCCAGGCATCCGTCTCAGCCCCGGGAGTCAGGCTTTCCTGGTTGAGCAGCGCCTCGGCCCACCAGGACACGGCTTCCGGCGTCACCGCCTGGTGGCAGCGAGGCTGGGGACAGGCCGCCAGGCAGGGGTGGCATTCCAGCCGGGGCTCCAGGATTACGTGGCCCGTGCCCACCGGACCGGTGTCCTGCACCCGGGCGCTGGCCAGAAACAGGGCCAGGCAGGGGGTGTCCACCGCCGCGGCCAGGTGCATGGGTCCGGTGTCATTGGTGATCAGCACATCCAGACGCTGCAGATACGCGGCCAGGACCGGCAGGGAAGTGCGGCCCAGAAGCAGCGTGGCCGCGCCGGGCGGCAGCCGCCGGGCTATGGCTTCCCCCAGGGGCGCTTCACCCGCGCTC
>CAZLRL010000015.1:0-16479 GCA_964561645.1 uncultured Desulfobacterales bacterium | reverse complement strand
CCGCCTGACTCCTCGTATCCGGAAGTGAGACTTTCCTTAGGAGTTAAATGTTAAGATTCAAAGTTCAAGGTTCGGTTAGGGGAACAGTCATCCAGGAAGTGCTCTTTAATTCCCATAAACCTTTCGGAAAATAAAGGGCTTACCTCAATTTTCCCTCCATGCTGGCGCGAAAAAAGCCTTAACAGCAGGGGCAGGGCAGCGATCCGGTATCCTTTATCCCTAATTTTTTGTGGCAAGACAATACTATACCACTTTTCCCGGACAAGATTGAGAGCGAAATTGAGGATGAGGCGGGAAAAGTTCAACCCCCGATGCTCACCATGGGGGAGCCGGGCAGGGCCGGCTTGGTCAGGTGGGTGGGCGGGGAGCAGGTTTTAAGCTCCATGGCTTGACGGAAAAGGGCACACAGGTCCTGGTCGCTGGCCCCCTGACGCAAAGGACCCTTCAGGTCCAGTTCCTGGGGGGAGAACAGGCAGGGACGCAAGTGTCCGGCTGCGGTGAGGCGCAGGCGGTTGCAGTGCTGGCAGTGATGCTGGGAGACCGCGCTGATAAAGCCGATATTCCCCTGAAACCCTTGGGGGTGGAGGATAAGGGCCGGGCCCGCGGTCGGCAGCGGGGGCACCTCTTCCATGACCCCCAGGGTTACCAGGCGCCGGCGTACCTCCTCCATGGACATAAAATGCCGTCTCCAGCGTTCCTGGGAGACCGTGGGCATAAATTCGATGAACCGCACCTGCAGGGGATGATCCCGGGCCAAGAGCGCAAAATCCAGGAGTTCGCCGTCATTAACCCCTTTCAGAACCACGCAGTTGACCTTGAGGGGATCAAATCCCAGGTCCAAGGCCCGCCAGAGGCCGGTCATCACCTGGTGCAGGCGGTCATTCCCGGTGATCTGCCGGTAGCGTTCGCCACTCATGGTATCCAGACTCAGGTTCAGGTGGCGCAGACCCGCGGCAAACAAATCCCGCGCCATCTCAGCCAGGAGCACCCCATTGGTGGTGAGGGCCATTTCTTCCAGCCCCGGCACTTCCCCCAGACGTCGCAAAAAATCCACCACCCCTTTGCGCACCAGGGGCTCGCCCCCGGTGACCCTGACCTTGCGGATGCCGGCCGTGACCGCCACCCGGGCCAGGCGCAGGAATTCCTCGTAACTGAGAATTTCAGACGCGGGGAGTTTGTGCCACCCCTGGCGGGGCAGGCAGTAAAAGCACCTCAGGTTGCAGCGATCCGTAATGGAAAGGCGCAGGTAATTGATATCCGGGCAGTGATGGTCGGTCACAAGGGGTCCTGCATAAGTTCAAGGTTCAAAGTCAAAGTAGCAATATTTCGCTGGGAGACCTCTGGGGTTAAAGCCGAGGATGCCCCTGAAATATACATTTTTTGGTGAAAACCAAGCTCAGGTGCACTGGCGACTCCCTTATTTTATCCTAAGGAGAGCGCCGGGGGAATTTTTTCCTTGACGAGCCCGGATATTTTTTGAATGATACCTGAAACTGACGGGTCCCCAGAAGGGGATAAAAGGGAAGCCGGTGCAAGTCCGGCACGGTCCCGCCGCTGTAACCGGGAACGAAACCTGCAACGGCCACTTTGCCTTACAAAGGGCATGGGAAGGCGCGGGGAGTAGGTCGATCCGGAAGTCAGAAGACCTGCCCGTCAGGCTGGCCGGCGTCCACGCGGCAGGGACTTAAGGCCGGCCCGAGGCTGTAGTCCTAGGGTTCCCCTGGGATCAAGAAAGCTGGGTGCCATCCCCGGGTCTTCGGACCCGGGGTTTTTTTTTGCCGCCAGGGGAGGCGGGCCGGCAGACGGGAGGGTTTCCCTCCTGCTATTCCATCACCCTGGAGGTTTTATGAAACAAGGTCTTATCGTGTATCTGGTGGGGAGCGAGCCGCTCCCGGAAGCCCTCAACCTGGAAGACGCCGGCCGCGCCCTGGGTTGCCCGGCGGATCGGGTAGAATTGGTGTCCCGGGACGCGGGCTTCTTTACCGTGGACGACGCCTGGCATTTCCTGGCCACCCGGGGCGGCTGCGGCCGCATAAATCTTGTGGTGGCTGAGCCCCAAGACCAGGATCGCCTGCGGCCTTTGAGCCCGGCAGTGAGGTTGTCGGGCTAAACAACAAGAGATTGTTAACATGTTATTTGGGAAAAGGGGGGGTCAGAAGGTCAAACCTCCTGCCCCTTTTCCCAAACCTCCCAATTTTTACCGGTAGGAGGGGCTTTAAGCCCGTCCAGGCACGGGCCAGGTGCCCGTGCTACCGGAAAAGGGGTAGCAGGACGGGGGCCTTTGCGCAACACCGAGCGACTCGACTTGTAGGCCAGGGGCCCACTGTTCCAGAAAGAGGAAGGAGAAAGAACCATGAGAGTATGGCGGGGTTTATGGGGAATAATGACAATTTTAATCTGGCTGGCCCCGGCGAACGCCGCGGCGCCGCCGATTTCGGATACCGTCGTCCTGGAACCGGTGGTGGTCACCGCCACCGGCACTGAGGTCCCCCTCAAGGACAGCACCCAGTCGGTGACCGTGATTACCGAAAAACAGATCGAGGAACAACAGGCCATCCGGGTGGAGGAAATGTTGCGCTATACACCCGGAGTGACCATCAACCAGACCGGAGCCCGGGGAGGCACCACCTCCCTGTTCCTCCGGGGCGGCGACAGCGATCAAACCCAGGTGCTCTTTAATGGCATTCGCGTCAACGATGCCGGCGGCGATTTTGATTTCAACGCCTTGACCACGGACAATCTCCAGCGCATCGAAGTGGTGCGGGGGCCCATGAGCGCCCTGTATGGAGCTGATGCCATGGTGGGGGTGGTCAACTTGATGACTCAAAAAGGGATAGGACCCCCCACCCTGAATCTGTCCGCCGGGGCCGGCGTCCACGCTGAAAAAGGCGCGGCCATAGAAGAATATCGGGCCAGCCTCCTGGGCTCTTATAAGAAACTCGGCTTTTCCATCGGCTGGAGCCACATCTCGGACCCGGGCATTTTGGAGGTCAACAACCAGTTCCGCAGTAATACCCTGATTGCCCGCCTGGATCTGGACCTGATGGACAACCTGTCCTTTACCTACCACACCTTGCTGCTGAACAGCCGCTTCGGCTTTCCCACCGAAAACGGCGGCGACCTCTTTGACGTCAAGTCAAAACAGGGCCCGGGGCTGGACCCCGACCAGAACAGCAGCAAAATCGACTTGCTCCAGGCCCTGGAAATGGACTACTGGCCCTTCCCGTGGTGGCAGAACCAACTCACCCTGGCCTTGAGCCACCGGGACCGGCATATTGACGACCCGGCCAACCCGGCGGTAACGCCCCTTGATCTTCTGGTCGGCCCCCATAATTCCCAGTTTGACCTGTTATTCGGCTCCTTCAATTCCCGGGAACTGGAGCGGCGCTACAGCCTGGACTATCGGGCCAACCTGCGGTTCGGCACCCGGGAAAAGGTGGAGACCATCACTACCCTGGGATTTTATGCCCGGGAGGAAGAACTCAAGCAATGGACCTGGTTCGGCGCCGTCCCCCCGGGTCCCCTCACTTTGTTTACCTCTCCGCAGTCCCAAGACTTTATCAAAACCCGCCGGGGGGCCAGGGCGTTTTACGCCCAGGAACAATTGAACCTGTGGAACCGGGTGTTTCTGGTGGGTGGTTTCCGGGTGGAAAACAGCAGTGTTTTCAGCCAGACCGAATTTGTGCCCCGAGCGTCGGCCGCGGTCCACTTCCCGGAGACCGACACTACCCTCCGGGCCGCCGGGGGGCGGGCCATCAAGGAGCCCACCTTCCTGGAGAGCTTCTCTCGCAGCCAGCTTACCTTACCCAACCCCGATCTCAAACCTGAACAAAACGTTTCCTGGGAAGTGGGCCTGGACCAATACTTCCTGGACAACAACGTCCAGTTCAGCCTTACCTATTTTGAGAACTACTTTACCGACTTCATCACCTTTGTCCCCCGGAATTTCCCTGAGCCTTCAACTTTCGAAAACATCGGCGCAGTGCGGGTCGCGGGGATCGAGACCTACCTGCTGCTCAGGCCCGCCAAAGAATTAACCCTGCGCCTGGCCTACACCAACCTCTTTACCCGGGTGACCGACGACGGGGGCATTGACAATCTGTTCTTCCAAGCCGGGAAGCCCCTCTTGCGCCGGCCCCGGCATACCTTCAGTTTTGTGGCCAACTATGCCTGGGACCGTCTGAATGTGAATTTTGCCGGCTACCTCACCGGTTGGCGGGATGATTCCAAGTTTATTTTCGAGTACCCCTTTCTCTTCCAATCCGAGCGGGTGAGAAATCGGGATTATTTCATCTTGAATCTGGCCGCGACCTACGACGTTATCCGTAATCGGGGTCATGTCAACAAGGTCCAGCTGTGGGCCAAAATCAACAATCTTCTGGACGAGCGCTACCAGGAGGTCTTCGGTTTTTCCTCCCCCGGCTTTACCGTGCTGGCGGGCCTGCGGGTGGTTTTCGGCTTGAAACCGCAGCCCGGTGAGAAAGCCCAGGCCAGCCGGGCGACCATGCCGGTGAAAAGCGGGCTGCCCCTGGGGTTAACCGAACATCATCGGCGGGGCAATCACCTGTAGGACGCTGTGGAAGGGTCAAGGCTTGAAGATCCGAAGGGCGGGAGGTGCTTGGCCTTCCCGCCCTTGTTTTTCTTTGTCCGTCCGAGGGAGCCGAGTTCAGTAAACCGTAAATTCCAGCGGCTTTTCGTCCATGCCGTAACCGGTGCTGACCCGGGTGACCACGGTATAGGTGCCGGAGGCCGCGTCGGCCGGCAGGGTGAAGTCGATATTCTGAACATAGGTGCCGTTTTTATTGTTCGAGTTTATGGCCTGCACCCGGCCCAGGGACTCCCCTTTGTACAGGAGTTCCCGGGAGATGGTGATGGGGATGGGGACATCCTCCGGGGTCAAAATGGTATAGGTGGTGGTCAGGCTCAGGGTGTCGCCCCGGGTGGCCCGCTGGCGATCAATCTGCACCTTTTCCAGGCGGATGACACACCCCCCGGTGGGGCAATAATTATGCCGGGCCACCGCTTCTTCCCGGGCCTGCTGTTTTTGCGTCTGCCAGCGGGTCCAGACTATGCCGCGCCCCGGTTTGTTGGAGGGATTGAAGACCCAGCCGCCCGCCCCTAAGACCATCAACACCACCAACAGCATTCCCAGCCAACGATATTCTCCCCGCATATTGTGCCTCTCCTTTTGCTTGGCTTCTTAACTGATATTCACCCTTTTCTAGAGGGAATTTTTTCCTTTAAACTTATTTTTAAGGCTGGCGCCCCTGCCGGTCAAGACCTCAGTGCAGGGGCCGTTTGGGATGTTCAATAATGAACAGGGCCCCGTCTCCGGGCTGGCTGTGGACCATCAGGCGCCCGTGGCATTTCTCCAGCAGGTGCAGGCTGACCTTGAGGCCCAGGCGGGTGCTCTCCGGGTCCCGACGCCGGCTGGCCGCGCGCAACTGTTTTTTAAGCGCGGCCACGTCCACTCCGGGCCCGTTGTCCTGTATTTCCACCCTGAGGTGATCGTTGTCCTCTTTGACCCCGATTTGAATATGATCGGCATTTTTCATGGCATTGGCCAGCACATTATGCAAAATCACCTCCATGATATGCGGATCAAAAACGGCCACCAGGCTGTCATGGCTGCCCTCCAGAGGGCGGCCGTCGATTTCCACCCGGACGGGCTTGTCTCGAAAACGCAGCTCCAACAGATCACGGACACAGCGCTCCAGGAAAGGATAAAAGTCATGGGGTTCCACCGCCGGGTGGTTGCTGGTCAGGGCCCGGAGGAACAAGAGTTCCTGGCCCAAGGTATGGGTCAGGCGGTGGGAGGTTTCTTCCAGGATGGCCACATTTTGCTGCAAGGAGTCGAAATCCTGGTAAAATTGTCCATACGTCAGGCACTCCTCCCGGGCGCAGGACTGGAAGTGCTCTTCCAGATTCGCCATTTTTCTCTGGATGCGATTGGCAAATCCCTCGATGCCCAGGGCCAGATTTTTATAGTGATGTCTGAGGGTGGTTACCTGAAGTTCGAACTCGTGGTGCAGGCTGTCCAGGCGCCCCCGGTTTTCCTGGACCCGCTGGAACAGACAACCCAGGATTACCCCTGCCAGGCCGCCCCCCAGGCCGTACAGCAGGATGAGGGGCCACAGCCGCGGTTTGAGGCCCTGGCTGATGGCCAGGGACAGGTTGAGGGGGAGACCGACGGCGAAATGGTCATAAATATTATTGATGGCCAGAACCAGGGGGTAGCCCAGGAGCACGGCAAATCCTGCGCCGATAAGGAGCCCGATCCAGGGATAGGCCGGAGAATGCCCCTTGGGCACGTAAGCTTTGAGAACTGCAGGCTCGCCTGGCTTGGCCTTCATGGAGTGGAGCCACCTCCAGCCTGGGGTCAAGGTACGATCGGTTATGTGCGAGGGGGCCGGGGAGGGCAGGCTGCCCCTGTTGTCAGCCCACTCCTCAAACCACGGATAGCACCAGGTAATGCCCCCAGGACTTGATAATCGAGATCCTGCGGGGGTTGGAAAGGAAAATCGAGGCAGGGCGGGACTTGGGCTCCCGATCCACCCCAAATAAACTTCTTTCACTTGATCAAGTTACTAATATTGTAATGCTAATTTGTGCCTGTCGCTATAGTCGCGCTTCACTTTATCAGAACTCCGGCCGTGGCCGGGCGCCCATCTTCCCGTGGTCCCTGCTCCAAGGGCTTTCAGCCCTATCCCTCCGGAGAAAGCGCCGCGCCCCCGCCAGGGACCGGCGCCAGGCATCGGCGTCCAGGCGGCTGATTTCCACCCCCCGATTCGTGGAGGCATGGAGGAAGCGGCCGTCCCCCAGATAAATGCCGGCATGGCAGACCTCGGTCAGGTGCTCCGGGGGAAACATGCTGGCCATATAAGCCACCTTCTCTTTCCTGTAGCAATAGCGGTTGAAAAAAACCACGTCCCCGAAGCGCAACTGATTCACGGGGACAGGATCGCCGGCGCTAAACTGATCGGCCGCGGTGCGGGGCAGGGATAAACCGAGACGTTGATAGACCGCCAGGACCAGGCCGGAGCAGTCCACTCCCGCAGGGGTGGTGCCGCCGTAGCGGTAGGGAGCGCCGTAAAATTTGCGCATGGCCTGTTGCAGGGCCATTTCCTGGGGGCTGGGTTCCAGCCGGGGAGGGGGCGGCACCGGCGCCACCCGGGGCCTGCGGGGGGCTTTGGCGCAACCCCAGAGGAACATGGTCGCGGCCAAAACCGCGGCGAGAAATACTTTCCCAGCCGCAACTCGTCCGAGGTCAGTCATGGACCGGTCCTCCTCTTGCAAGGATACTGCAAATTGATCTTTTGTGAAAGGGGAGGAGTTTTTATACCTTATTTCATATGGAAATGCTGTGGTCCGATGAAGATTATTCTTATGGACGATAACGACGCACAAGGAGGGAATTCGGCGATCATGAAGAAAAACAAATAATGCACACCTTTTTGTGCAGGACAAGATCTGGTGTAAAGTAATCTTTTTGATGGTCATTCTAATGGCAGCGAATTATCTGGAAAGCTATTGCAAAACCTCATATTTTGGTTTTTTTGTCATCCTGAGGGAGTGTAGCGACCGAAGAATCTTGTTTTTTCAATGAGTTCTAGATCCTTCACTTCGTTCAGGATGACAGGAAAATAGGTTTTGCAGCAGCTTGCAGCAAAATCCTCAAGCCGTAGGGCGGGCGTCCCGCCCGCCTGAAATGAGGCTCTGAGAAATGGCGGGCGGGACGCCCGCCCTACGTCAAATCTTGTTCACTTCTGGAGGTCTTTCAGCATCAAATTTTAAATTTATCTGGAATTCCATCTTATAATCGACGCCCAGGCGCATTGGTTAAGGAAGGAATTTGGCGCATCATGGACCACTTATTCCGATCATTGATCACCGACCCTGATTTTCCTGCCAAAAGGCCGCGATGGTCCGGGCGGCCGCGGCCATGCCGTTTCGGTTCCAGTGGCTGTCATCTTTCCAGAAGGTTAGCTGGCCTTCCGTAAGCAGCCGCCGGGATTCCTCCTTTAAAGGGCCGGTGAGATTGACGCACCTGACCCCCAGGCCGCGGGCCTGCTCCTGGACATAGTTCCACTGGGCGTCCGGCAGGGGCGGCCGTGGTTCCAGGTCTAACAGACTATAATAAACCCGGAACTTGGTGGGAATGAAAAAAATTCCCGCCAGGTGCTCCTTGATGCGGGCCAGCTTGGGCAAAAATTCGGCGTCGCCGTCATAAGCGGGCCGCCTGGTGACCTTGATGTAGCCCTCCATGAAGCCCAGATACAGGTCATCGTGGCCCCGGACTCTTATCACCTCGACCCGGGGATAGTCAGCGGGCCGCCAGCGTTTGTTGAGGATATGGTACAGGGAGAAGGCATAGCGGTAGACCAGCAGCTCTTTGATGGCTTGCTTCAGTTCCAGGCGGGCGATTTCCAATGAAGAGGGCGGCGGGTCGGGCTTTTTTGTCGGCGGGGTGGCCGCCCGGGGCTGGCCGGGCGGGAAGTCGTTGCCCTCGAAAAGAAACAGCAACACCCTGGCGTCGCTTTGGGGGTGGGCTTCGAAAAACCGCTGGACATAGCGCACGTAGCTGTGCAGTTCCCCGGGAAAGGCCAGGTTATAGGCCGGGAGGCCGTAGTCCCGCTCGAGCTGGGCACTGAGGAGGTCGGCCTGGGTGTTGCCGCTGCCCGCGATGAAGGAATCCCCCACCAGCAGGACCGGTTCGTCTTTATAAGCCTTGTCATTGCGAAAGCCGGCCGCATCCGTTTTATACCGCACCCGGCGGGGTTGGGCGATGACCGGCCCGGTCTTGGGATCCAGGCTGACCATGTCCCCGAAAGGGACCTGCATGTCGCCCTGCTGCTGGCGGTGGTAGCGGCCGTGGCCCAGGCGGTAGTCGAAGGTGGCCAGCATTTCGTGGGGGCTGCGGTACAGGAGACCGGGGCCGACAAAGCGCAGGACAATTTCCAGGATGAGAAAAGCCGCCAGCAAACCGCCGAGGATGGTGAGGAGCTTGAGGCTGAGCAGGCGCCAACGGCCGAGCTGCGGTCGGGTCATGGTCGGATAAGCGAGGGGAGGGGCATGGGCGAAGGCCCTTTTTACGCGGGCCGCGGCTATTCCAGCCGGGGAAAGAGGGCTGCACCTTTTTGGAGCTGGGTGCCCGGGGACAGGCCGCCCCAGTCCAGGGTTTTCGGGAGGGGCTCGGCCCACAGGGAAGCCCCCAGGCCCAGGCGTTCCGCCATGTGCGCCGCACTGGTGGGCATCACCGGCGCCTGCAACGCGGCCAGCCAGCGCAAGCCCTCCAGCAGGTGGTAAAGCACGGTGTCCAGGCGGGGCTGGGCCGCCTCATCCTTGGCCAGCTCCCAGGGTGCGGTGGTCACGATGTAGCGGTTGAGATGCCCCACGAATTCCCACACCCGGGCCAGGGCCTTGGGGAACTCGAATTCCGGAAACAGGCGGAGAAACTCGGCGGCCGCGTCCTGAGCCTGGAACACGACCTCGTCATCCTCGATTTCAGTATTTTGGGGGGCGGGCACCACTCCCTGCCGGTATTTGAAGGCCATGCCCAGGCTGCGGGCAAAGAGGTTTCCCAGGTCATTGGCCAGATCAGCATTGATGCGGCTGCGCAGGGCCTCCTCGCTGAAGGTGCCGTCCAGCCCGAATACCATCTCCCGGAGAAAAAAGTAGCGCACCTGGTCAATGCCGTACAGCCCCACCAGGGTCAGAGGCTCCACCACATTGCCCACGGTTTTGGACATTTTTCCTTCCGCCACCTGCCAGTAGCCGTGGACATTGAGGTGCTGGAAGGGGTCGATGCCCGCGGCCTTGAGCATGATGGGCCAGTAAATGGCGTGGGGTTTCAAAATGTCCTTGGCAATGAGATGCTGGGCCGCGGGCCAGAATTTGCGGTAGTTTTCTCCGTCCGGATAATTGAGCCCCGTCAGATAGTTGAGCAGGGCGTCGAACCAGACGTAGGCCACGTAGCGCTCATCAAAGGGGAGGGTGATCCCCCAGGGCAAACGCTGCTTGGGCCGGGAAAGGCACAGGTCTTCCAGGGGCTCCCTCAAAGAGCCCAAAACCTCGTTTTTATAGCGTTCGGGGCGGATCCAGTCGGGATGGTCTTCGATGTACTTGATGAGCCAGTCCTGGTGGCGCGCCATGCGAAAAAAGTAATTTTCTTCTTTGATATAGGTGGGCGCAATCTGATGGTCAGGGCACTTGCCGTCCTCCAGCTCCCGTTCCAGATAAAAGCGCTCGCAGCCAAAACAGTACAGGCCGCCGTATTCCCCGAAATAGAGGTCTCCCTGGTCATGGAGCCGGTTCAAAATGTCCAGCACCAGACGCTGGTGCGCGGCCTCGGTGGTGCGCACGAACACATCATAGCTGATCCCCAGCTCATCCCAGGTGTGGCGGAAGGTGTTGCTGATCCGGTCCACGAAGTCTTTGACCGACAGACCGGCTTTTTTGGCGGCCTCCATAACTTTGTCGCCGTGCTCGTCGGTCCCGGTCTGAAAACGGGTTTCCTCCCCCATGAGCCGATGGAAGCGGGCCAGGGCGTCCGCCACAATGGTGGTGTACGCGTGCCCGATATGGGGCTCGGCGTTCACATAGTAAATGGGCGTGGTGACGTAAAAGGCCATGATGCCGTTACTCACTTCCCTTCCAACTGCTTGAGGCGCTGGAGGGTTTTTTCCAGCAAATCCTTTTCAGTTGTAGGATCAGCGGACTGGAGGAAGACCCGGTAAGCCCCCCGGGCTTCGGGTATCCGCCCCAGTTGTTCCAGGGCCCGACCACGGCCGTACTGGGCCTTGGCAAAATTCGGGTCCAGGGCCAGCACCCGGCCGAAATCCGCCAGCGCGGCCTGGGCCTGTCCCAGCTCCAGCCGAGCCAGCCCCTGATTGTGAATAATTCTCGGGTCGTTCGGGTTAAGTTTCAGGGCCTGCTCATAATCATTAAGAGCCTCCTGGTACCGGCCCGCGTCTAGATAGGCATTGCCCCGATTGTAGTATAACTGCCAGTCGCCAGGCTGCAATTTCAAGGCCGCGGTGTAGTCGGCCAGGGCCTGGTCGTGTTTCCCCAGCATGGTATAAACCCGGCCCCGGTTATACAGGGCTTCCTCAAACTCGGGGGCCAACTCCAGGGCCTGGGTAAAATCCTTGAGGGCCCGGTCCAATCGACCCTGGAGAACGTAGGCCTGGCCGCGGTTGACGTAAGCCTCCGCCCACTCCGGCTCGAGCTCCAGCGCGGCGGAAAACTGACCCGCGGCCTGCACGCCCTCTCCGGACTGCAGCGCGGTCAGACCCTGAGCGAAATGCTGCTGCGCGGCCTTGGAAACCGCCGACGCGGGCGCCGCATCCCACCATACAAGCACGGCCAGGAGAACTAGAAGGACACAAAGGGAACGTGATAGGGTCATGAGCCTCTCAAATTTTTCAAAGTTCAAGGATCAAAGTTCAGCGGCCAAGAGCTCACACCTCATCAGGCTTGAGATCTTGAGACGCCAGGACAAAATCTCCATGGCCGATATCAGCCCCGATCCCCGGGCAGGCCTCTTTGGCGGCCTCAAATTCATCGGCATGGGCCACGAGGGCCGGAAGAAAAGGCCACTGCCGGCAGATGCGGGGCTTGACCGGGTGCACCCGACACAGGGACCCTGCCTGCAGAATACAGGTCCCGGACCGGGTGGCCAATTGGGGTCCCAGGGGCGTGGGCACCAGAAACCGGGAGGTAAATTCATCCACTGACAAGCCCAGATGTCCGGCCATGGCCTCCAGTTCCGCCGGAGTCACCAGAATGCCTTTCTCGCCTCGGCAACATTCACCGCATTGGCAACAGGAAAAAACCGAATGTCTGGCACGATTTTCCATCAGGAGGCCCAATGTGAAAATGTAGCGCAAAGGGGGCGGTCGACGCAACTGAAAAGGACACCCAAGTGCAGGTGTCCTGGTTTTCTGCCCAGCAGGGTAATAAGAAAAAGGGGGATGGTAGCGCCCGTCCGGCGTAGTTCGGGCTTTCCGAGCCGGGGCCAGAAAATCCTTACATATTTTTTAACGGCGGTTGGCCGGTGGACTCCAGGACGCTGCGCCACAGGGGCGAATCCAGATTCACGCCCTTGGACCGGCCTACCGTGGCTTTGATGGGCACATGCACAAAGTGGCCGTGCCACCGGGACACCAGCATGGCGGTCTTCCCGGCCATCCCGGCATGCACCGCATTCTGGCCCAAAAAACCGCAATAAATGCGGTCGTTGTAGTTAGCGGGCATGCTTCTGATCATATAGCTCGGATCGATATATTTTAAATTGACCTCCAGGTTATTGGCCCGGAGGTGCGCCTTGATGCGGTCCGAAAGATAGGTGCCGATATCCCCCGGCTTGACATTCCCGGACGGGTCTCGGGGCAGGTCCTCTTCTTTGAAGAATTTTTGTCCCGCGCCTTCGGCCACCAAAATAACCGCATGCCCCCGCTCTTTGAGCCTTTTTTCCAGATTGGCCAAAAGACCGTGCTCGCCGTCCATGTCAAAGTCGGACTCGGGGATGAGCACGAAATTGACTTCCCGCAGGGCCAGGGCCGCATTGGCGGCCACGTACCCGGCGTACCGTCCCATGAGTTTCACCAGGCCGATACCGTTGGGCGCGCCCAACGCCTCGGTGTGGGCCGCCCGAATGGCCTCGGTGGCTATCTCCACCGCAGTGTCAAAGCCGAAGGAGCGGGCCACCAGGGGAATGTCGTTGTCGATGGTTTTGGGAATGACGATGACACTTTTTCTCAGATCCCGGGCGGCGATTTCTTCACAAATCTTGTTGGCCGCGCGCAGGGTGCCGTCACCGCCGATGAGAAAGACCACGCTGATGTTCAACCGGTCCAGGGCGTCGACAATCTCCCCGATGTCCTGGGGCCCCCGGGAAGAGGACAGGATGGTGCCGCCATAATTGTGAATATCCACCACTTCCCTGGGCGTCAGGGGCAGAAAGTCATGGTGGTACTTGGGGATGAAACCCTGAAAACCGTACCGCACCCCGTAGATGTGGCGCACATGGTAAAGATGGTGCAGCTCCAGGACAATGGCCCGGATGACGTCATTGGTGCCGGGGCACAACCCGCCGCAGGTGGCGATGGCGCAGTGCACCTTGGAAGGATCAAAGAAGATCTGGGGCCGGGGCCCCGCACACTCAAAAGTCAGGGGCTCTTCGTCCGGGGAAAGCTGCTCCAGATATTCCAGGGTGTCATAGACCAGCACCCTCTCCGCATCGGTGACAAAACTCTTTTCCACCAGCTTGCCGTTACGGGTGAACAGGGTGGTCCTTTTGATGGGGGAGTCAACCTTGGGGATCCCCAAGCTGGGAATGTGGGTGTCGAAGTGTTCGAACATGGAGGGCCGCTCGTTTTTAATTTCGTTTGCCTTGGCTCTGCCCATAAAATGTCGTCCTTCCCTGTCGTTGACCAAGGGATGTCCATCCATCCCCTTTTTCCTTTATCGGAAAACCTGCCCGGAAGATTACCAGCCTTAAGCCGGAATGGCCAGTTTTAATAAAACGGCTGTCACCAGGTTTCTTCCATGGCCTCGAGCTCGTCTTTGAGCTCCCGGCTCATGAGTTTCTTGATGGCTTCCTTGGGAGACAGATCCTCGTAGAGAATCTGGTAAACCGCCTCCACCAGGGGCATGTCCACCCCTAAGCGCTGCGCCAACAGATGACAGGCCCGGGAGTTTTTCACTCCTTCCGCCACCATCTGGGTGCCGGCCAGAATTTGGGCCAGGGTTTCTCCCTGTCCCAGGCGCAGTCCCACCTGGAAGTTGCGGCTTTGCCGGGAAGAACAGGTCAGAACCAGGTCCCCCAGGCCCCCCAGCCCGGCCAGAGTCATGGGGTTGGCTCCCAGCCGCAGTCCCAGGCGGGTCATCTCGGCCAGACCCCGGGTGATGAGCGCCGCCCGGGGATTGTCCCCCAGGCCCATGCCTTCGATAATACCGGTGCCGATGGCAAAAATGTTTTTGAGGGCGCCCCCCAATTCGACGCCGGTGACGTCATAGCTGGTGTAAGCCCGGAAATAGGAAGTGGAAAAGAGGCGCTGAAGACGGTGAGCCACTTTGCTGACCCGGCAGGCTATGGTCACCGCGGTGGGAAATTTTTGGGCCACTTCCCGGGCGAAACTGGGTCCCCCTAAGACGGCGTAAGGGACCTCGGCTCCCAGCACCTCCCGGACCACCCCGTCCATGGTCAGCAGGGTCTCAGTTTCGATCCCCTTGGTGGCCGACAGAAGCACCGTGGCCTGGGGCAGATCAGGAGCCAGGTTGGCCAGTACCTCTCGAAAGACATGGGAGGGCACGGCCATCACCGTTACCTCGGCGCCGTCCAGGGCTTCATGAAAATTCTGGGTGACACTGATTCGGGACGAGAGGGTGAACCCGGGAAGAAAGGTGGTATTGACCCGATTGTGCTTGAGGGCCTGGTAAACTTCGGCTTCAAACACCCACAGGCGCACCTTGTGGCCTTTCTCACCCAGGAGATGGGCCAGGGCGGTGCCCCAGCTCCCGGCGCCGATGACGGCCAGGGTCGGCTGTGGGCGGGGTTCAGGTGACGTCTTCGCCGTCATCCCCTCTTTCCACCACTTTGGCCACACTCACCACTTTCTCTTCCGGCTCGGTGTCTATCAGCTTCACCCCTTGAGTGACCCGGCCGATGAGGCGAAGGCCCTCGATGGCCAGGCGGATGATCTTGCCCCGGTCGGTGACCAGCATAACCTCATCGTCTTTGGTCACCTCGAGGAGGGTAAGCACCGGGCCATTCTTCTTGGTGATGTCCAAGCCCTTAACCCCGTGTCCCCCGCGGTGATGCCGGGGATAGGCATCCGCCCGGGTGCGCTTGCCAAACCCCCGTTCCGTGACGGTGAGGATGATACCCTCGGGCTGGACCACCTCCATGCCCACGACCATATCTTTTTTGGACACGTCAATGCCTTTGACACCCCGGGCAATGCGACCCATGTCCCGGACTTCGGAAGACGCAAAGCGGATGACTTTGCCCAGCTTGGTGCCCAGGAAAATGTCCTGTTCCGGTTCGGCTAACCGCACGCAAACCAGCTCATCGCCCGGGGCCAGGCCGATGCCGATGATTCCCCCTTTGCGAGGCCGGGAAAAATTCATCAGGTTGCTTTTCTTGATTACCCCCTTGCGGGTGGCCATGACCAGGGAAAGCCCTTCCACGAATTCCCGCACCGGCAGAATGGTGGCCAGCCTGTCTTCCGGCGCCAGGGTCAGGAGGTTGACAATGGCTTTGCCCTGGGCCGTGGGAGAACCGGCGGGAATTTCATGCACCTTAAGCCAAAAAACCCGGCCCGTGGTGGTGAAGACCAGGAAGTAGTTGTGCATGGTGGCGATGTAAAGCTGGGAGACAAAGTCGTTTTCCCGGGTGAGCATCCCCATGCGGCCTTTGCCGCCCCGCCGCTGGCTGCGATAAATGTTCAACGGGGTACGCTTGATGTAGCTCCGGTGGCTGATGGTCACCACCATCTCTTCGTCGGCTATGAGGTCCTCGTCGGTAAGCTCCTGGGCCTGGGGGATAATTTCGGTGCGGCGCTCATCGCCGAACTTTTCTTTCAGTTCCTTCAATTCCGCGGCGATCAGGGCCTTGACCTGAGCCTCCTCGGAGAGGATCAGGCGGAACCGGGTAATGGCTTTTTCCAGTTCCTGGGCTTCGTTGACGATCTTTTGGCGCTCGAGGCCCGTCAGGCGCGCCAGGCGCATATCCAGAATGGCCTGGGCCTGGAGGTCGTCGAGCTCAAAGCGGCTGATCAGTTGTTCCTTGGCCGTGGCCGTGTCCCGGGCGGCCCGGATGAGCTCGATAACTTCATCCAACCGGTCCAGCGCGATGAGCAAACCAGCCAGGATATGGGCCCGGGCTTCGGCCTGCTTGAGTTCATAGCGGGTGCGCCTGATGATCACTTCTCGGCGGTGGGCCAGAAAGTGGCGCAGCAGGTCCCGGAGGTTCAGGAGTTCGGGCCGGTTCTCTACAATGGCCACCAGGTTGATGCCGAAGGTGACCTGCATCTGGGTGTGGAGATAAAGCTGGTTCAGGATGGTCTGGGCGTTCTCGTCTTTCTTGAGCTGGATCACCACCCGCAGCCCTTCCCGGTCGGATTCGTCCCGGATTTCAGAGATCCCCTCCAGCTTTTTGTCCTTGACCATTTCGGCAATGCGCTCGACCAGGCGGGCCTTGTTCACCTGGTAGGGGAGCTCCCGCACCACCAGGGTTTCGCGGCCGGCCTTGCTCTCCACGGCCACCTTGGCCCTGAGACGGATCAGCCCCTTGCCGGTGGCATAGGCCTCGGCGATGCCTTCGGCGCCGTAGATGAAGGCACCGGTAGGGAAATCCGGCCCGGGCAGAAATGCCATGAGCTCGGGGAGCGTGATCTCCGGGTTGTCGAGATACGCCAGCAGGGCCTCGCAGACTTCATTCAGGTTGTGGGGCGGGATGTTGGTGGCCATGCCCAC